>JAJXXG010000917.1 GCA_021781255.1 Acidobacteriota bacterium | reverse complement strand
AGCGCTCTTCATCGTTTCGTGCGTGATGGCAAACTTCGGCGCCTTCATCTACATGAATGCGTTCAACATCGGACTGACTATCGATACTATCCCGGTGATTTCACTGGGCATCGGACTTGGTGTTGACTACGGCATTTATACCGTCGCCCGCATCCGCGACGAGGTGATGGGCGGGGCGTCAGTCGATGAGGCGGTTGAAATCGCCCTAAGCAGCACCGGCGCTTCGGTCTTCAGCACGTTCGCCGTAATGATCGGCGGGATTCTACCGTGGGCATTTTCGCCGCTGCTGTTTCACAACGAGATGAGCGTGCTGCTGATTTTCTTGATGGCGACCAACATGATCGCGGGTGTGTTGATCCTGCCAGCCTACATAGCATGGCGCCGGCCCCATTTTATTGTTCGCTATGAGGCGACCGGCCGATCGAAGGGCCGGATGGCAGGCGCGACGGCCAACTGATTACGTTTGACCTGTCTGGCGCCGCCGTCCAGTTACCTGGGCAAGGGTGGCTGGTAGAAGATGCAGGTCGCCTGCTGCTATTGGCATTACTTACGAGGGCGACCAGATAGCGAGGAGTTCCGCATCCACGCCGCTTCTGTTTTCGAAACGATGTGGCACTACCGCCTTTATATGAAGCGTGTCGCCCTCGCGGAGCACCTCTTTTCTACCCCGCACCCAAAAATCGACGGTTCCCCTTTTACAGATAAACAAAATCTCCCCGCTGAAGCCGAGCGGCCTGCCACTGCGGCCCCGGGGAGGAATCTTGGCCAGATACGCCTCCATCTTGGGCTCCTGGAGAGCTTCAGCGATATTTTGAATACGGATGCGAGACCCGGTCGAGAGTGATTTGGCGGAATCAGCGCGGATAATTCTGACATCGACCGGAGTCTCATCCTCACCGAGCAAATGGCTGGCGCGCAGACGCAGAGCCTTGGCGACCTTAACGAAAATTTCGATCGACGGGACTAACCGTCCTGCCTCAATCTTCTGAATTGTCGCTGCCGACACTCGAGCTTGCTCGGCAAGTTTGCGAAGTGTCAGTCCACGCTCAAGTCGCGCACGTTTAAGGCGCGGGCCGAGGCGGTCTAGATTTTCTTCAGCGCTTTCTCTGGAGGCGCTCCGCGTCGAAGTCGCACTGTTCAAGTTTTCAATTTCCGCCAATTGTTTGGCCATATCAATTGCGAGTTCTGTTTGTACGGCAGACCGCGCCACAGGTGGTGTCTGTCAACTGGTGGAAAAAGCCTGGCATCGAAGGTCTGCGGCGAGTTGAGCAGTTGAATTACCAAGTTGCTATTATGCTGCCTCCGAACCTCGATTTAGGGCGGTGAGGTCGTGCCAGCCGACCAGTCGACGCAGCTTCACCTGTCCGCTGTGCAGCAGGCCGAAGAGCAGGAGCAGAACCGCCTCTTCGTTCGGCAGCGAAGCCTGGGTCTTGGTCCGCCGGCGAAACTCCTCGTTGATCCGCTCCAGCGCGTTGGTGGTGCGCAACGCCTTCCATTGCGAGATTGGAGAGGCGGTAAAGGTGAACAGCTGGTCGCCGGCTTCCTCGAAGCTTTTGGCGACCGCCTGGCAGCGCAGCCGCCACTTGCGTGCGAAGGCGACCCGCGCTTGTTCCACCGCCGCGCGGCTCTCCGCGTAGAGCATGCGTCGATAATCCTCGGCCAGCTCCTCGCGCAGATGGGCCGGCGCCTTGGCGAGCAGATTCCAGAGCTTGTGGTTGGTACAGCGTTGCAGCGCGAGCTGCGGCCATTGCGCCTTGAGCGCCGCGGCCAGACCCGGATTGCCGTCGATCACCGCCAGCACCGGAGCGCCCAGATTGCGCGCAACCAGCGAGTGGACCGCATCGCGCCAGGCGCGCTCGCTCTCCACTCCCGCCAGCCTGAGGTCCAAGATCACGCGGCGGCCGTCCGCGCACACGCCCAGGGTGTGGAGTTGACCCGGTTTCGTAGAGGGTATTGGGGAATAAGGAAGAGGAGATTACCCAATGCCGCGAACCCATCCACCATACGCACCGGAATATCGGCGGCGACTCGTCGAGTTGGCGCACGACGGTCGCAGCATCACCGCGCTGGCGCGGGAGTTCGAGCCCTCGGTGGAAACGATCCGCCAGTGGGTCAAGCAGGCTGGACTCGATGCGGGTCTGCGCAGCGATGGCTTGACCACGACCGAGCGCGAGGAACTCAATCGGCTGCGCCGGGAGAACCGGGTGCTGCGTGAAGAGCGCGAGATACTGGCAAAAGCCGCGGCCTGGTTCGCTCAGGAGACCGGCGCGACGCCATCGCGGCGTTCGCATTCGTAGGGGCTAACCAGGCCATGCACGGAATTGCCACCATGTGCCGCGTGCTGGGCGTTTCCCCCGGCGGTTATTACGCGCGGCTAAAACGGCCTCCCTCGGCGCGGGCGCGGGCGGATGCGGCGTTGAGTGTGCGGATTGCCGAGATTCATCGCGGCTCGCGCCAGACCTACGGCGTGCCGCGAATTTACGCCGAGCTTAAGGCGCAAGGCCTGCGGATCGGGCGCAAGCGAGTGGCGCGGCTGATGAACACGGCGGGGCTTTACGGCGTCAGCCGGCGCCGGTGGGTTACCACCACCGTGCGCGATCACGCCGCCAAACCCGCGCCCGATCTGGTCGAACGCAACTTCACCGCCGCGGCACCCAATCGTTTGTGGGTCGCCGACATCACCTACATTCCAACCTGGGCTGGCTTTCTTTACCTGGCGGTGGTGCTCGACGCGTTCAGCCGTAAGCTTGTGGGTTGGGCGATGGCAACTCATCTGCGCACCGAGCTGGTGCTGGCGGCACTCGACATGGCGCTCGGGCAACGTCGGCCCGCCGCCGTGATTCATCACTCCGATCATGGCAGTCAGTACACCTCGTTGGCCTTCGGCAAACGCTGCGACCAGGCCGGCGTGCGGCCGTCGATGGGCTCGGTGGGCGACTGTTTCGATAACGCGATGTGCGAGAGTTTTTTCGCCACCCTGGAATGCGAACTGCTCGACCGCACCAGCTTCAAAACCCAGGCCGAGGCGCGCATGGCGGTGTTCGACTTCATCGAAGGGTGGTACAACCCTCATCGTAGGCACTCCGCGCTCGACTATCTCTCGCCCATCGATTACGAACGAGCCTACGGTGCTCAATCCAACTCTCAGTGCAGCGGCCAGGGGCTGCTCAAACAATCCGCCCCGCCGCCGCTGGCGGCGGAGAAAATAGGAGAAGAACAGGACAGCATCAAAGTCAACGAGATCGGACATTCACGAAACCAATCACCAAGCCCAACACCCTCTACTGAAACGGGGTAGCTCCACCACAAACCCGAGCAGCGAGCCAAGGGCGGAGCCGACGCTCAGCTCACGGTTGCGGAAGAGGCGGAAGTCGATCACCGGCTCGCGCTGGTACAGTTCCCATACCACCAAGCCGCCCAGACCAACCGCGGCGATGACGGTGCCGGCGACGATCGCGCGCGAAGCGAACCAGTCCACCTCCTGGCCCCGTTCGAGCACGATCTGCATGGCGATAATCCCGGCCATTAGCAGCCCAATTCCGGTCCAATCGGTGCGAGTCACTCCGCGTTTCAGGTAGGGTGGATCATGCACAAAGGCAGTGACCATCAGGATGCCGACGATGCAGAACGGCACGTTTATATAGAAGATCCAACGCCAGCCGTAGTTGTCCACCAGCCAGCCTCCAACTACCGGACCTGTCGCAGGCGCCAGCATGACTCCCATGGAGTAAACGGCCATTGCCATGCCCTGCTCCGCTGGCGGAAAGGTCTCGCGCAGGATCGCCTGCGAGCTGGGTATAAGGCTGCCGCCGCCAGTCCCCTGGACCACGCGCCACAGCAGCATCTGAGTGAACGTCTGCGAGGTGCCAGCCATCACGGAACCGGCCGTAAAGAGCGCCATCGAACCCAGGAACAGCCGCTTGCGACCCAAAAGGGTGCTCCACCACGCGGTCATGGTGATCATGATCATCTCGGCGATGCTGTACGCCGTAGACACCCAGGTGATGGTCAGCAGATCCTGGCCGAAACTGCCCATCATGTGCGGCATCGCGACGTTCACAATGCTCACGTCCATCACCGACAGGACGGTCCCGAACATGATGGACGCGGTCACTAGCCATTTGGCCGCCGGCGCCGGTGTCTGCGTAACTTGACTGATTGCGGTGGTCATCTTGAAAGAGTCTCAGTGCGCGGCCGGGCGCGCGGTTCCCGGAGCGGCTTTCCGCATCAGAACGGCGAGGGGTACAACGCACAGAGAGGCCACCGCGAACAGCCACAGAACGTCGATGTAAGCCTGTACGTTCGACTGCACCTGCAGGCGCGCATAGACCATCCCGTACGCTTGATGCGCGGCTTCGGGTCCACTCACGCCGTGCTGCAAAAGCCGGCTGTTGAGCCCGGCCAGCGTGCTTCCGAGCACGCCACTGTCCGGATTGACATTTGCCACCAGGCGGTGCTGGTGAAACTGGGCGCGGCGCGCAAGCATGGTCGTGACCAGCGAGATGCCAATGCTCCCGCCCACGTTGCGGCAAAGATTGACCAAGCTTGACACTTCGCGGCTCTTTTCCTGCGGCACGCCGACGTAAGACATCGTGTTAATCGGCACGAACAGGAAGGCCAGCCCAATCGATTGGTAAATCCGGTACATCATCGCCGTGGTGAAATCGATCCCGAGATAGAGATTGGTCATGTGGTAGAAGGCGATGGATGTGGAGCCAAAGCCGAAAGCGATAAGCCAGCGGGCGTCGACCCGCGTAAGCATCCAGCCTACGATCGGCATCAAGACCATGATCACCAGCCCGCCCGGCGAGAGCGCCATTCCCGCCTGCTGTGCGGTGTAGCCCATGATTTCCTGCAGATAAAGCGGGATCAGGACGGTGGTTCCATAAAGCATAACTCCCAGGAGGAACATCATTCCGTTGGCGATCGCGAAAGTTGGGCGGCGCAACAGGCCCAGCTCCAGCACCGGCTGGCGATGGCGCAACTCCTGGATGACGAAGAGGATGAGCGCGATGGCCGAAGCAACCGTCAAAGAAGTTATAAAGGGCGACCCAAACCAATCTTTTTCCTGGCCCTTGTCGAGGACCACCTGCATACAGCCCAAGCCGATCGCCACCAAGGCCAACCCGAGATAGTCCATGCTGAGGTCACGGCGCATCTCGCGCATCTGGCGTTTCAGATAGGGCGGATCCTCGACCATCCGATAGCTGAGCAGCAGCGAGCAGATGCCCACGGGTACGTTGATGAAAAAAACCCAGCGCCAGGTGAAGTTGTCGGTGATCCAGCCGCCCAGCGTCGGTCCTATGGCGGGCGCCAGCACGACGGCCATGCCATAAACGGCGAACGCCATGCCGAATTGTTCCGGCGGGAAGGTATCGGCCAGAATCGCCTGCTCGCTGGGCTGCAAGCCGCCGCCGCCCGCCCCTTGCAGAATCCGAAAGAAGATGAGCAACCCCAGGTTGGGCGCCAGTCCGCACAAAAATGAGCTTACTGTGAACAGCGCAACGCACGTCATGTAGAAACGCTTGCGGCCTATCAGCCCAGACATCCAGCCGCTGATCGGAAGAACGATGCCATTGGAGACCAGATAGGAAGTCAGCACCCAAGTGCTCTCGTCGACGCTCGCTGCCAGCGAACCAGCAATATGCGGCAGGGCGACGTTGGCTATGCTGGTGTCGAGCACCTCCATAAAAGTCGCGAGCGTGACCGTTATCGCGACGGCCCAGGGATTGTGGCTCGGACGCCACCGTTCCGGCTGCTCCGGTGCGGCCGCGCTCTGAATGGCTGGAGCATCACTCATCGCAACCAAACTTTGACTTCGACTGACTGTCCCGGCCGCAGGTGGCTGGGCGGATCTTCGCCCTGCTTGAAACGGATCCGAACCGGCAGCCGCTGGACGACCTTGACCCAGTTGCCAGTGGCGTTCTCGGGCGGCAGAATGCTGTAAAGCGCGCCGGTAGCGCCGCCCAGGCCCTCAACGTAGCCGTTTAAATCCCGGCCGAGCGCGTCCACGTAAATAGTGGCTGGCTGGCCGGGGCGTATTTCGCCGAAGTAGCTCTCCTTGAAGTTCGCCGTCACCCAAAGATCGTTGAGCGGCGTGAGCGCCATCAGGCCCTGTCCGGGCGACACCTGTTGCCCGATCTGCACCGTCCGGTTTCCCACGACGCCGGCGGCTGGCGCATAGATTTTCGTGTAACTGAGGTTGAGCAGCGCCTGATCCAGAGTCGCTTGGGCCGCAAGTACCGCCGCCTGGCGAAGGCTCACGGTCTTTTCGGCAGCGTTGGCGGCCGCCCGGTCCTCGTCGATGTTCGCCAGATACACCCGCACCTGCCGCAGGCTTTCGTAGTAGTCCTCGCGCGGTGCCGCCCCCCTTGCCGAGAGCGCCTCTAGCCGGGGGGCGTCATACTTAGCCTTCGCGTAATTTGCCTGGTCCACTTGAATCTTCGCCTGCGCGGCGAGCACGTCGGCGGCCGCCGACCGCACCTGCGCCTTCGCCTGTTCCACGGCAGCCTGGGCCTTCTCGGCCGCGACTCTGTAATCGCGTGGATCGAGCTCGACCAACAGTTGCCCACGCTTCACGCGCTGGGTGTCATCGACATAAACGTGGAAGACCGTCCCTTCGATGCGCGAATTGATCGGAACGATGTGGCCGTCGATTTCGGCGTCTTCCGTGGACACATAAGAGGTGAAATATCGCCACAGCGGTACGGCTGCGGCCACTGCGGCTATGACAAGCGCAACCAGCAGGATTCTGAGCGTCATTCGCCGCCAAAATGTTCTTTTCTCTCCCATGATTTACCGACGTATCTCCAAAACGAACGGCTGCAAGCACCGATCGCTATGCGCCCGCAGGCGGCAGCGGCCAGCCGCCGCCCAAAGCTTTGTAGATGGCGATCAGATCAACCACGAGATTCTGGTCGCTTTGTACAAGCTGGTCTTCCGCGTCATAAAGCGATCGGCGC
>JAJXXG010000313.1 GCA_021781255.1 Acidobacteriota bacterium | reverse complement strand
CTCGGTGTGCCGCCTGCAGCGGGGATGTAGCACTTCCTCGTATAGTCCATCACCATGCGGTCAGCGTTGAACCGCCATCCCAAAGTACGAATTGTTCGCTTCATGCGCTTAATCCAGCCGCGTGGCAGTCCGTCGCGGTCGCGCTGGTAGTAAAGCGGAATGACCTCGTCGCGAAGCACCCGGTAAAGGTCCTCGCCGTCGCGACTGTCATGAACATCCATATTCGAATGCGTTCTTCCGGTGCCGATCGCAAATCCATTCAGGCCGTCGTATGCCTCGGCCCACCATCCATCCAACACGGAAAGATTCAGACCACCATTCAGCACGACCTTCTGCCCGCTGGTTCCGGAGGCCTCGAGAGGCCGCCGTGGATTGTTCAGCCATACGTCCACGCCCTGCACCAGCATGCGGCCCACATTGATGTCGTAGTCCTCGATGAAGGCAAACTTGTCTGCAAATTCATGATTGCGCATCATCTGAGCAATTTGCTGCAGGACGCGCTTGCCCGGTTCGTCATGTGGGTGAGCCTTGCCTGCAAACACAAACTGCACCGGCCGCTTTGGATCATTGACCATTGAGGCGAGCCGCTCAATGTCCGCAAGGAGCAGGTTAGCGCGCTTGTAAGTGGCAAACCGCCGCGCAAAACCGATGGTAAGTGCGTCAGGAGAGAGTATTTTTCCAAGCTTCTGCAGATTCTCTGCCGGCTCGCCCCTGCGCTGGGCCTGCTCACGTACACGCCTACGCACGAATTCGATCAGGCGGGCTTTCAGTGCCAGGTGCGTCTCCCAAAGTTCGCCATCGTCCACACTCTCGATGCCTTCCCACGTCCGCGCCGCGCCGCTGCGTGCATCCCAGCCTACTCCCAGATGACGGTCGTAAAGACGTCCCATCTGCGGAGCGAGCCATGAAGGCACATGTACGCCGTTTGTGACATGGCCAATAGCAACCGCATCCTGCGACTTGCCCGGATATAAATCCCACCACATGGCGCGCGACACCTCGCCATGCAGCGACGACACTGCATTTGCCCTGCGCGAAAGCTTGAGACCGAGTACAGTCATGCAGAAGCTTTCCTGCGGATCGGTGGAATGCACGCGGCCAAATCCCATCAGGTTTTCATGGGATATTCCAAGTTCGTCGCCTAGTGGCCCCAGATGCTCCTCAATCAGTTCTGCATGGAAGCGATCATGACCGGCGGGTACAGGAGTATGCGTGGTGAAAATCACTTCGCGTGGAACCTGATTCGCAGCCGTATTGAAATCCAACCCCTCCTCTTGCATGCGCGTACGGATCGCCTCTAGTACCGCGAATCCGCTATGCCCTTCGTTCAGGTGCAAGACTCCGGGCGAGATCCCCATTGCCTTCAAAGCGCGGAAACCGCCAACCCCTAGCAAAAGCTCCTGGCGAATACGTGTCCGCCCATCCCCACCGTACAGGCGCGAAGTCAACTCGCGGTCCTCCGGCGCGTTGCCTTCCACGTCTGAATCGAGAAGAAGCAAGTCACATCGACCAACCTTCACGCGCCATACCTTTGCCCGGATGCGTCCGCTGCGCGTCTGGATTTCTACAATGACTGGCTCGCCATTCGTTCCGATAGCTGGCTGCATGGGGCAGTGGCTAATATCCGTCTGCACATACTCCTCGCGCTGCCATCCGCTCGCGTCCAGCCGCTGCAGAAAGTAGCCCTGACCGTAAAACAGGCCGATGCCTACAAGCGGAATACCAAGATCCGATGCGCTTTTTATGTGATCGCCTGCCAGCACGCCGAGGCCGCCCGAATATATCGGCAGCGATTCATGAAGGCCAAACTCAGCAGAAAAATAGGCCACCGGTCGCGGGCGCAAAACGCCGGCATGCTCGGCACCCCATGTCCGGTCACTTTGCAGATACTCCTGCTGACGCCGGTAGGCGTAATTGATGCGGCTATGCAGCGCAAGCTCCGTGGCCCGTTGCTCCATCTCCTTCAGCGGGATTTCGCTCAGCAACGAAATTGGATTTTGATTCAATTGCCGCCAGCGTGATGGATTCAGGTCGCGAAAGATGCTCGTACAATCCTGATCCCAGCTCCACCAAAGATTCTGCGCCAGGGACCAGAGACGCTCCCGTACTGGTGCGATAAAACGGTCGAGGGTGCGCGCCTCGCTCACCACGGGAGCCACTTCGCTGGCCGCATCGACCAACATCCGAATCTCTTCCTCGCGAAACACCCGCGGCTCCTTTGTCTGCACAATCAGCACGCCCTGCAGAATGCCCCGATGAATCAACGGGACACCGAGAAAGGATCGGAATTCCTCTTCACCAGACTCCTTGAAAAACTTGAAGCGCGGGTGCTTTGTCGCATCTTCTACTGAGACAGGCATCACCTGTTCCGCCACCAGTCCTGCCAAACCTTCGTGCAGCGGCATGCGTAGTGTTCCGATGCAGCTGGGATGCAGTCCGAGAGTGGCCGCCAGAACAAGATTCGAGCGGTCCGGCTCAAGCAGATACGCGGAACAGACATCCGTCTCGAAGCGCGCGGCAATCAACGCCACCACATTCATCAGTGTGTCGGCTGGACGATTGCCTTCGCGCGTTAGATTGGCAATTTCATCCAGCGTCAATACGCGACCGTCGCCATTCAATTCGTGGAGTAGGCTCATGCGTGTCTCCTCAAAATCACCTTGCAATGCCACACCCTGTGACATCGACAACCCCACCCTACACCTCGCATGAGATGTAGTGTTCTGCCTCTGCCGTAGAAAGTCCGGAGTGCCCTAGACGACCAGTTCGGTCGTAGAAAATCCCTTTTATGTTCTTATCGACGGGATTGATTTGAAGATACCATTCGCACCGCTGATTCCCTAACAATATCTTCCACCTGGTTGACCAAACTCGAACCATCGCCGCCCGGTAATTCCGGTCAGTTACTTAGCGATGGATTCGTCCCCCGGTCCTTGCTCGCAATCAGCAGCCTGTACCAGAAACAGCCCTTGCGGATTGAATGGATTACGGCGACCGCAAATCTGTTGTCTGCTACATGTTTTCAGGCTCAGCGACTCAATCTTCTTGAGACCGGCGAGGACTTCAATTCCCATCAATCGCCCCGCATCCGACGCGCCAGCGAGATCATCACAGAGCTTTCGCTTGCCATAGACAGCAAACTCAAGCTCAGCGACCCCGCGGCGACCATCCACCCTTATCCGGCCTATTGCACCGGCATCCAACTACTTGCAAGAAATGGCAGTGGAGCAAGTGCTTAGCCGAGCTTCAGGCAAGATTATTCTTGGCATCTCAACACCATGGCGTTGAGTTTTATGCGCATCAGCGATGAAAGCGCGAGAAGAGATAGAGAACCACGCTAAGGACAATACTGATAACAATGCTTGTTCCCAGCGGGAAGTACACCGACACATTCTTGCCTTTGTAAGCGAAGTCGCCCGGCAGTCTCCATAGAGGCAGCCCGAATCGGCCAGCAAGCAGCAACGCAGCTCCTACCAGCACGAAAAGCAGGCCCAGGCCCAAAATCGCCTTCCCGATCTCCTGCATTGGCGGTTGCCTCCAATCGTCCAGCGCTTAGAATACAGGAACAAGGAACGCTCGCAAGCTGTCGCAATTTCCGGTATGAGGTCGCATGCGGACATTCAGTCTAGTGATTGGCATTTTGTGCGTGGCGGGCGTGCTGCTGGATGCATTCCAGACCATTATTCTGCCGCGCCGCGCCGCTGGCCGATTTCGCATTACCCGCATCTTCTACCTGTTCACATGGGCTCCCTGGGTCTTTGTCGCGGGCCGCCTTCACCACCCTCGCAAGCGCGAAACTGCATTCAGTTATTATGGACCTCTCTCGCTCATTCTTTTGCTCGTGGTGTGGGCCGGAGTTATGGTTCTTGGCTTCGCGCTTGTCTTCTATGGCATCGGCACACCGTTCCACGACACTCTGCGGCATTTTGAGTTTTCGTCTGCTCTCTACGTTAGCGGTACCACGCTCTTCACTCTTGGCCTTGGAGACGTCACGCCGCAGAGCGCGCTCGCCCGCGGACTGGTCATTCTGGAATCCGGCACCGGCCTGGGTTTTCTGGCCGTCGTCATGGGATATTTTCCGGTGCTCTACAGCGCATTTTCGCGGCGTGAAGTGAGCATCGCACTTCTTGATGCGCGCGCCGGATCTCCACCAACAGCGGCCGAACTGCTGCGCCGCCATGCCGACTCTGGTGCGGAAAACGCACTCTCCGTCTTGCTAGTCGAGTGGGAGCGCTGGTCAGCCGAATTGCTTGAAAGTCACATTTCTTATCCGCTTCTTTGCTACTTCCGGTCGCAACACAGTAATCAAAGCTGGATAAGCGCGCTCACCTCGATTCTCGATACATCCGCACTGCTGATTGCAGGCGTGCGTGGTCATGAAGCGCGGCAGGCACAGCTCACCTTTGCCATCGCACGACACGCCATGGTGGACCTTTCCCAGACTCTCTCGCTTGAGCCGGTGCGCAATGGGCCGGATCGCCTTCCGCCCGAAAGCTACCAGAAGCTCTATGAAATGCTTTGCCAGAGCGGTGTCAGTATGTGCCGGGATGGAAGTTCATATGAGCGCATCCAGGCGATGCGCGCGCTATATGAAGGGCATGCGGAAGCGCTGAGCCGTTACCTTTGCATGCCACTACCACCATGGTTCGCAGATCATCCGCATAAGGATAACTGGCAGGCCGTGGCAAAGCTTCGCGCGAAGGCTGAAGACGCCAGCGCTGACCAGAGAAAAGATTCCTCTCCGCAGGAAACTTCTCAAATTGTCGCCACATTCATCGACCGGCACCACGACTTCTAGGCAGACAATGCATGTCAATCCGTGTTATTCGCTCTGCTCGACTGGCTTCACCAGAGCCCCGGCACGAACATCATCGCTTGGATTGACGACGACCTGATCGCCGGCTTGCAGCGCGCCGAACACTTCCGTCAGATTTCCTGCTACCGCTCCCGTCGTTACATCCACCTGCTCGGTTTTGCCGCCGCGGACACGCAGCACGTAGCTCTGGTCTCCACTGCGTACCAAGGCGATCTGCGGAACGAACAAGGTCTTCTCTGCTCGATGGACCGGCCATGTAATCTGTGGAAACATTCCCGACGCAAGCTCCAGCTTCGGATTCCATACGTCGGCTTCTACCGGCATCGTGCGAGTGGCAACATCAATGGAGTTAGCTACGCGCGCAATGGTGCCCGTGAATGAGCGCCCCGGGAACGCAGGCACGGTAAACTTCACCTTCGCACCCTTCTCCACACCAGCTACATATATCTCAGGAACTGCAACAACCAGACGAAGGTGATCCACCTGCTCCACGCGCAGCATCGAGGCCTGATTTGTGGATGCACCGGCGGGACCAACCAGCGCACCCGGATGCACATTGCGCTTCGTCACCACGCCATCGAATGGCGCAGTAATGCGCAAGTAGCTTTCCATCTCTCGTGCGGAACGCAGGGTCGCTCGTGCTGCATCCGCGGTGTTGCGCAATGAAACCACTCGGGCACGATCCCCTTCGGCGGTCTTCTGTGCAGTGTCCAGCTCTTCGTCTGAAATCACTCCTGGAGTTGCAGAAGCCGTCTTCAACCTCTGATAGGTGCTTTCATCGGCGGCCAGCTTGGCTTCGCCGGCGATGCGCTGATTTTCCGCGCTCATCACCTTCGCTTCCGCCTCGGCCTTCTGCGCCACAATTTCTGGCGCGGTCAGCAAAGCCATCAGCTGACCCTTCTTCACCCTTGAGCCGCGATCCACTCCAATCCACTTCACAAATCCGCTGACTTTGGGGAAGATCCTCACTTCTTCATAAGGGTGCAATTCCCCGGGAAGAGTAATGCTCATTTGCAAACGCTGTGCCGTCACGTGCGCAGTCTCCACCGAAACCAGAGTGGAAGCCTGTGAGGCAGGAGCAGCGGATGCATGCCCTCTCTCATTGCATCCGGTTACTGCAGCACAAAACAGTGCCGTGGCAAGTGCCAACGCCCCATAGTCCCGAAGAGAAATCATCGACAACTTTTTTGCAGCGTGTTGCGTATTCATAGTGCTACTCCAATGTTTCTTACGAAGCGTAAGGACTTTGCTCATCGGTCACGTCAAGAGATGCGGAAACGCGAGGTGCGCGCTCCTGCACAATGGAAAAGATTGCTGGAAGGATGAAGAGCGTTGCCAGCGTAGACATTGCAAGACCACCAATCACGGCACGTCCCAGCGGTGCCGTCTGGTGGCCACCTTCGCTCAGCGCCGTGGCCATGGGAATCATTCCGGCAATCATGGCAATGCTGGTCATCAAAATCGGACGTAACCGCGTGCGCCCTCCGAACACGGCTGCATCCGTGGAGCTTTCCGCGGAAGAGCGCCGGTGATTTTCGGCAAATGTGACCAGGAGAATGGAATTTGCTACGGAAACGCCCAATGCCATAATGGCGCCCATGAAGGACTGCAAATTCAGCGTAGTTCCGGTCAACAGCAACATCAGGACGACTCCGCACACCACTGCGGGCGTAGTGGAAACGGCCACGAGCGCAAGCCGCAACGATTGAAAATTTGCGGCCAGCAGGAGGAAAATTGCGACCACTGCAAAGATCAGTCCCAGCGAGAGCGACTCGAAGGTCTGCCGCATTGGAACAACCTGTCCACGCAAATGCACATCCACGCCCCGCGGCGGCGGCCCGGCTCTCTGGATCGCCTGCTCCACATCACTTGCTGCATGTCCAAGGTCCTGGTCATAGACGTTTGCAGTCAACGAAATCATTCTCTGCATGTCATAGCGGTCATACTCACCAACTACCTGCCCATACGATAGCTGCGCAACGTCGCCGAGATTCGGATGGTTCTCAGTGCCTCCACTCATTAGCGGAAGTGAAGCAAGATCATCGATGGACGTCATCTGCTTTGTTGGAACCTCAACCTGTACTTGATATCCAATTCCCGTCTTGGGGTCCTGCCAGAAGTTGCGCGACACAAACCGACTGGACCAGGTAG
>JAJXXG010001218.1 GCA_021781255.1 Acidobacteriota bacterium | reverse complement strand
CTCCCCAGCAAGGTCATTCCCGCTACTGTGGGGACTTTTGTGGGGACTACTTGCATTTTGGTGCGATTCTTCCCGCTGTTAGTTGCATGATTGGTGTATACAGCCATGAGGAAGGGTGCCCACTTATCGCCGGATCGCCTCTATAGGTATTGGCTCATTCGCCGCTGGGATGCGAATCGCGCACTTCTGTGCGTCATCGGGCTGAACCCAAGCCGGGCGGACGAGGTGCAGGATGATCCCACACTTCGGAAGATCATAGGATTCGCAATGAATCTCGGGTTTGGTGGTGTTCTGGTGCTCAACGTCGGAGCATACCGCACAAAGGACCCGAGAGAATGGAAGAACGCTGAGGACCCATTCGGCCCAGAGAACACGATTCACCACTTGAAGAGATATATTGCCAGATTCAAGCCCGCGAAAATTGTAGTGGCTTGGGGCAAGAACTGTACTTCCAATGCAGCACGCGAGGGCGTGACACGTCTCTTGTCCGAACTTCCGCGTGTCCATTGCTGGGGCACAAACGCCGATGGCTCCCCAAGGCATCCCGGCAGAATTGCGTACTCCACACCCCTCGTCTTGTTCCGCGCAAAGGCTACTGCGTCATTGTCGGCTGCTGTTTCTCGAACGCCGCAATCTGCTGTGCCGCGTTGAACTGCGCCAAGTGTTCCATCGCTTTCGCCTGATGCGCCTGCGTTGGGTGCGCGTAGCGGAGCACCCTCTGAATCCTTGAATGCCCAAGTATGGCTGCCGGTTGCAGTCGTCGCCTCAATTAATGGGCGCGCGATTCGACCGGTCATGGGGCGTTGAAGGACAAGCCAAGCAAGGTTCGCAAAGCGGACCTGGCGCTGTCGAGAGAAGCACTGAGACGAATGGCTTCCGCCTGCTTCTCGAGGAAGTCGGATTGTGTACTCACATAGAGACCGGCGTTCAGATTGTTCTGCTGGAAACTTTGTTCAGCGGCTGCGGCCGCCTTCTCCAGCAGAGGCAACTGCGCATGCAGATCCTTCAGTTGCGCAGACAGGATCTGGGTCGCCTTCCAAACCTGATCGGCCTGACTCTCCGCCGCGTCGAGTTGTGCCTGATAGGTTTGCCGCAGGACTTCGCGCGTAGCACGCTGAATGGCAATCTGCCCCCGATTCCGGTTGAAGATGGGCAAGGTGAGAGTGACCTGCGGGCCTATGGCATTGACGCCCTCGACCGGATCGCGCTCCAGATCGACGCCGGCGCTCAATGAGGGAAACTGCGCCAGGATCGCGCGGCGTAGATTTTCCTCCTGGCTCTCGTATCCGGCCTTGAGCGCCAGAAGATCGGCGCGCCTCTCCGGCAGCAATGCAACGGCCGCGGCGAACTCCCTCTCGGAGAGCTCCGGCATCTCAACCGGCCCTGTCAGGTGAAGCTGAACATTGGGCTGAAGGCCAAGCAGCGCATTGAGCTCATGGCGATTGAGGTTTACCTCGGTCTGAAGCTGGCGAAGGCTCGTGTCCGCGTCGGCCAGCGCGTTCAGGTCGGCGGCAACGGCAACCGACGTCTCATCGCCTCGAAGCATCGCCGAGCGGTCGCGGCGGTAGCGATCGTCAAACAGCGACTTGGTTGACTCGAGTACGCTCTGCACCTTGGCGTCTGCGCGTATCAGGATGAACAGCTCGCGAGCTCTCTCGGCGACTTGCCACTCCTGCCACAGAATGTCGAGGTTGACCTGCCGCTGCGCCGCATCGGCAGCGGCCTTGGCTGCGCCTCGCGTGAGCAGTGTCCGGATGTCCTCGCTCAGGCCCAGAGCGCCTCCGTAATTGAGGGCAGAGGTTGCAAAGCCCGCGTCGAACTGAGGGTCCGGCAACAATCCCGCCTCCAGCAGTTGGGCACTGGCCACGCCTGCTTGCAGCCGTGCTGCCCTCAAGTCCGGATTGTTGAATACCGCCAGCATCAGGACCGTGGCTCCATCAAGGCCTTGGGAAGAGATGGGATGCGGCGGAAGCCCGGGCAGCCAATACTGGCGCGCGGGCACGGTGAGCTGCGGCGTGCTTTGCAGATCGGGCGCAATGGGCAGGGGATTCGGCCGGTAATGCGCGCAGCCGCAGACCAGCAGACTGAGCTGCAGAATCGCGGACATTCGGCAACGAGAATGAAGCAGCACTTTCATGCGTGCGCCTCCTTGGCAAGCTGCTTGCGACGCAAGTGCAAATACAGCGCGGGCAGCAGATTGGTACTGAGCATGGCGCTCCAGAGAATGCCGCCCAGAACCACCGCGGCAAGGCCCTGTTCCGGCGCCGCTCCCTGGCCCAGGCCCAGCGCGGTGGGCAACATGCCCAGGACAGCGGTGAGGGTGGTAAGTGCGATGGGACGGAAGCGCACGTGCACGGCTTCCTTCACCGCCTCTTCCGGTGTCATGCCTGCGGCTTCATTGCGGCGCGCGCGATAAAGCAGCACGATGCCGTGATTGAGGCCGATGCCCACCAGGGTGAGGAAGGCAACCATGCCGACGGCGTTCAAGCCTACGCCGCTGATCAGCAATGCTGCTGCACCGCCGGTGAAAGCGAGAGGAATCTGCAACAGGAGCAGGCCGGGAACAAGCAGGCCGTCGAATTGCAGGATCATGATGGCGACCATCAGCAGGAAGGCCGCAACGGCGGCTGCGCCGAGGCCGAGGGCTGCGTCCTCCAATTGCGGATACAGGCCGCCGAACTCGTAGCGGTAGCCGGGCGGCATGGGCAGCCCCGCCAACGCTTTGCGTGCCGAGGCGATCGTGCCGCTCAGCGGTCCCGTGGGGGTTGCCAGAATCTCCAGCGCGCGGGCGCCGTCGATGTGGCGAATCTGGCTGGGCGTGGGCACCATCTGGATGTCGGCAAGCTGCCCCAGCGGCGTCCACCCGTCTGTGCGAACCGGCAGCCGGCTCAGCGCGGCGATGGATCGATCGGGCGCATCGGCAAGGCGCATGTAGAGCGCCAGCGGCACATTGCCCTCGGGCACCTGCGCCACAATTTCGCCATTCATCAGCGGGGCGATCTGCGCGTAAAGCTGAGACGGCGTCATGTGGCGCGCGGCGAGCGCATCCAATTTCGGCGTGATCTGCAATTCGGTGATCAGGTAGCCATCGTTGTTGAAGATGCCCGTGAGGGCCGGGATGGGACGCAGACGATCAACCATTTGCGCGGCGAGGGCGCGCATCGCGACGACGCTGCTCCCGTAGACATCGATGACAAAGGGCTGGGGCAGGCCGAACAGACTTTCGCCGACGCGCTCAATGGTCGGCGTATCCATCGACAACTGCACGCCGTTGGTTTTGCTCTCCTTGAGGAGCCTGTTGCTGATGCTGTCCAGAATGTTCACTTTGACATCCGGCTTCAGCGTGATCTGGATCTCGCCCGCGTAAGCAGGCTCGGTATAAGCCCCGGTCGAGGGCGAACCGATGCGCGCAAAGATGTGATTCACGGCTGGGTCGTCGGCCAGGCGTCGCGTCATGCTCATGACCGCGCTTTCCGATTCCACCATGGAACTGCCCGGCGGCAGCGTGAAGCTTTCAAGCAGGACGCCTTCGTTCGGCAGCGGCAGAAAGTCAATGGGAACCAATGCCAGTCCGGCGAGGCTGGCCACCAGCAGAATGAGACAGACGGCGAGACTCCATCGCGGATGCCTGGCGACCGCCCCGAAGAGCCGCTCATTCTGCCGGCGCAGTGAATCGAGCGCCCGGCCCGCCGATGTGGATTTGGTGCGAGCCCTGGCCTTGAGAAACCCGAGACTCAACGGAATCAAGCTGACAGAGATGAGCAGCGACGCAAGCAGCGAAAGCGCCATGGCCAGTGCAAAGGGAATGAAGAAAAGTCCGGCCAGCCCGCCGACAAAGAGCAGCGGCGCGAACGAGGATACGGTGGTCAGCGTGCCGGTTACGTCGGGGCCGACAATGTCCTTCAAGCCGCGCGTAATGCCTTGCCAGCGCGCATCGCCCTGCTCCCAGCGATGGTAGATGCTTTCGAGCACGATGATCCCGTCGTCGCACAAAAGCCCCACCGCGACAGTCAGAGCGCCCAGGGTCATCAGGTTCAGGCTCTGGCCTGTTGCGTAAAGGCCGGCAATGCCCAGCAGCAGCGAGAGCGGAATGCTGAGGGCGAGAATCCACACGCCCCGGCCCGCGCCCAGAACCCAGACCAGCACAGCGATGGCAAGGAAGCCGCCAATGAGCAGATTCCTTCCCAGATCCGCCCCGACACTGTGGACCAGATGCCCCTGGTCATAGATATTTACCCACTGCACGCCTGACGGCAGTTCCTTCAGGGTCGCCGCAAGAGTTCGCTGCACACTCTCGTCCACCGGAACCGTAGACGCGTCGGGCTGCTTGAACACCACAAGGGCAACGCTGGGACGGCGGTCAAGCAAGGCAGCGTTCAGGGTGGGTACCGGCGCTCGCACAATGTGCGCCAGATTAGCGAGGGAGATGGGGCCGTTCGCAGTGATCACCGGAATCTGTTCCAGATCGCGGATGTGTCCCGGCAGGCTTCGTACCTCGATAAGCAGATCCTGGTGGCCCGTCGTCAGATACCCGCCCGGGTTCAGCAGAACCTGTTGGCGGAGTGCATCGAGCAGAGCTGTGACCGGGACGCCGTAACGGACCATCGCCGCAAGATCCGGCTGCACCCAAAGCGCTTCCTCGCCGGCTCCGTAGACCTCCACGCGGTAAATGCCGGGCAGCGCGCGCAGCGCCGGAACCACATCCGCCATCACCGTACGCTCTGCATCGGCGGGCGCAACTGCTGCGGGAAGCTCTAAGCTATAATCCGCCACTTCATTTATGGCCTCGCCCATGATCTCGGCTACCGGATGCGCAAGCGGCGGCATCTCCGCACGGGCGCGATCGATGGCGACGTTGATGGCCGTCAGATCCTGCTGCGCGTCGGTGCCCTCGCGAAATCGGATGTCGGTTTCCACCACCCCGCTGCCCATGCTGGAGCGCACATCCACCAGATTGGGTAAGGACTGAATCTCGCCTTCCAGCGGCCATGCAATCTGCGTCTCCAGTTCCCCGGAGGTGGCGCCCGCCTCGTGCGTCACGATGCTGATCATGGGAAAGTTGAACCGTGGCAACACCTCAACAGGAATCTTCCAGTACGCGTAGACGCCGTAGAGAATGAGCGCACCGTACACCAGCGCCCAGACGAGAGGTTGTAACAGCAGTCCTCGAATGGAATTTTGTTCTGTCATCTGCATCAGTCCGGAATCTGGTATTGCTCGGTGACGCTTGCGTGAAAGAGCAGGTAGGCGTTATTCACCACGACCTTTGCGCCTGCGGCAAGTCCACTCTCGATGAAGGTGTCCCATCCCGAGGCGGGTCCCGGCACCACTTCCTGGGGAACGTCTCCCTTGACGGTGTGGACCATGACCCACCATTTACCTTGGTTCAAAATCAGCGCCCGCGTGGGTATCGCGACCAGCATTTGCCGTGGCAGATCGAGCGTGACCGTGCCGGCCTCGCCACTAAGCCATGCGACTTTGAGTGCGGCAGGACACAAAGCGATGGATTCGCCGCCGCCTGCTGTCAGCACGCCGGGGACCGAGCAGACTCGGACGGCAATAGGTCCGCTTCCGTCGGCAGGCGTGAAGCGGCCCGTCATTCCTGCCCGGATGGCGTTGAGGTCCGCCCCGTAATAAGCAGCGCGGAGCCACAAGCCATTGTCTGGCTGCAAAGTAACGATCGGCTGCCCGGCGCTCACCAGTTGACCGCTTGCGCCGTTGAGCGTAAGCACTGTGCCGTTCTCAGGCGCTGACACCGTCATCGTCTGCCGAACGGAGTCGAGCCGGGATTGTGCATTGTCCAAAGCTGTTTGTGACTGGGCCTGCGTGTTTTCAGCCTGATGAACGGCCTGGCGCGTCGTCAGGTGAGCGGGGAATTGCTCGCTCAGGATTGCCAGCGACTTCTGTGCGGCTTCAAGCTGAGACCGGGCGCTTCGCACGTTGGCTTCGCTTTGCATCAGTAGCGTTCGCATGGTGGGGCCACCTAAATGCGCAAGCTCCTGCCCCGCCCGCACGTGCATGCCAGGCAAAACCTTCAGTCCCTCAACAACGCCTGCTTCTGCGGCGTCTACGGGAAGAACGCCGATAGGCTCGACCTGACCGTATGCATCCAGGTGAAAAGTGACGGGGTGAAGTTGCGCCACCACGGCATCGGCATCCGATGCCTGACCGGCAGCGGATGCGGCGAACGCAAGCGATACCGCCGCGGCGATCCAGCGGAGAGGAACAATGCGCCGCGTACAAAAACGATGATCCTTCATAGGGACTCCTCATCATGTGAGTGCGGGAATCAAGCAGGACACAGGCGCAGGTTTGCGCGCCGGTGCTATTGCTTCCAGCGTGTGCTCACGGTGAGGATCAGATTCGCAGAGGAATGAGAGGCGGGCTTTCCGTTGGTCCTGGGAAAACGTTAAAGTCCGATCGCGATACCGGCGGCAGTTGGGCTGCCTGGTTGAAGCGATTCCTCAAACTCGCTGGAGCCGCAACATGGCGCAGCAACTTTGCCAGCGTGAGTACAAGACCTACGCCCGCAAAAAAGGCCGCAACATTGAGTTCCGTGTCGTTCGCCGGCACGGTGGTTTGCGGATCCCAGTGGTCGAACAATTCCATCAATGGAGTGAGCGTAGCCAGGATCAGGACAAGATCGGCTGCGAGTTGGTAGAGGCGGCGCGGCACTGGATCAAGACTAGTCGACCAGCGCCTCCGGTGCAAACACGGCCCACGTATCGCTCGGCAGGGGCTCAGTCATCCGCAGGAGTATCAGGCAATTGGTGCTGACAGCGCGATGGGCACGTTACCGGGTCCGACCAGCGTACACGTCGAAGGTGCGCAGAAGTCGCTCAGGCTCTGATGCCGATGGTCGGCGAAAGCAGAATCGCTCCCGTACTCGACGTGCCGTGTGCCGATGTCTGGGTAATGAGATTCACACGCGGACGGGAATCCTGACGCCGGCCCGCACCGCTGGCAATCACACGCATG
>JAJXXG010001119.1 GCA_021781255.1 Acidobacteriota bacterium | reverse complement strand
GGCAACTCCTCAACTCTACCTGCTGCAGCCGCAAACATACCTGCTTACACCAATTCACAGTGTCGTCGTGGATCGACCATTTAAGGGATTCACTTGGTAACAGATCCACATAGCACGATATTCCCACCCGCTCAGTCTCATCAGCCGCATCCAGCTCGTGCGGATCAAATCCATCCATCTCCCAGACATCGCACTTTGCAGTCCACACCGGCGAGTCCGCGGCATTCAACGCCGCCAGAACCCGGGCCAAACCTGGCAGCACACTAACCTCCGGCAACACTTCGGCCGCCTCCGGTGTGCAACGCAGATTCATGAATCCTTGCCAGTAGGGCTCGACCACAGGCGCGCCGCCGCCTATCTCTATCTCCCAGTCAGCTTCCATTGATTTCACCGCAAACATCCTTCACAAAACAAACCGAAACCGCTTCTGCCCAATGAATCTCTTGGCCGGCGCCGCGTGAGAGATATGCGCAATGCCCTCCGTGCTCGGTCTCCACCATCGTCACATTCGGATTCTCGAGCAGATTTTCGCGTGTCTCCGGCGTAAACCGGATAAATGGATCGTCCAGGGAGCGCAGCACCAGGGTGGGAACCTGAATCCCCTCTACAACCCGTGCTGCAGCAGCTCGGTAGTAATAATCATCTGCGTCGCGAAAGCCACAGTAGCGTGCGACAATCTTGTCATCAAACTCGCGCAGCGAGCGAACCGGTCCCACGCCATTGTCTCCATAAATTGCAGGAAATAGCGCAGCCTTGCGATGGAAACGCCGCATGAGCCCGCGCAGGAAATGCCGCTCGTACACTCGGTTTACGGGTTCGTGTAGTGCATCGGAGCCCGCAGCCAAATCCACTGCTGGGCACACAGCTGCAACCGCGCATAATGGCGCGCGGCGTCCCCATTCCCCTGCCAGCTTCATCACCAGGTTTCCACCCATTGAGTAGCCAATTAGAGCCACTCGCTGCAGCTTGTACCGCTCTACAAAGTGGCCCACGACCGCACCAACATCTCCTGAAAGCGCGGAATTGTAAAGGGTTGGCGTCAACTCTTCCGTGCCGCCGCAATTGCGCATGTTCATACGCACCACATTGCAGCCCGCAGCCAGTGCACGCGCAGCAATGCCGCGCATATAGCGGGAATCCGACGAACCTTCCAGCCCATGAACCAGAACGATTGTCAGATGCGCTGCGGGCTCGGCCTGCCAGTCGCAATGGCAAAGCACACGGCTGCCGTCAGCCTCATCAACCACTACTACTTCCGGCTCCGACCTCAGATGAAACTCTGGCCGCGGAAGAAAATTTCCCACAATCGTCTGCAAATGGCCATTCGTCAGGCCGCGTCGCGGCACAAATCCTGAAAGCCATGCAGGCTTCAAACACGGCGGCATTTTCGGCGTCATAATCTGCACGGCATTTTTGATAGTTCGCTGATTAGCAATCGGATAATTCGTCTCCATTTGGCCCATGCGTTATTGTTGCAGGCCCGTCAGCCGCAGAAAATTGGCAAAGCGAGGATCGCTGCGCAGCGGATCAAGACATGGATCCACCTTCAAATACACAATCCCCACATCAAGTGCGTGATAAGCATCCTCCAGCCATTGTGGCCTGCCCGGCAATTTGTACTAGCGAAATTGTTAGTGTAGCGCAGCTGTTGAAGGACCTATATTACCCTGTTGCTTCTTACTGATCCAGGATAGGCGCGGGGGTGGCTGAGAGCTGCAAGTCAGAGGAATCCTTGGCGCGTATTGTCGAAGCTCAACTATTGAACGGAGATCGATCGAATCACCGGACCGGGATCACAGTCTGTGGAGAAGGTTAAGAGGTTTCCAGAACTACCGGACTTCAGCCTGGACTGGATCCAGACATACTCGTCTCCATTGTTTCCGGTGGGAGGAAAAGCGATACGTGTGGCGACTTCCCCATTGACTTGTAACTGAGAAAAACGTGGCTTTGAATCCGGATTGCTGTAGGCAATTCGAATACGAGCAATCGGTTCTCGCGCATGCACGTCAGCAAATCGAACTGCATGCTGCCGAAGAACGCTCCCCAGGGCCTGGTCCCCATCTGCCTCTGCTGCTCTACCGGGTTCATAGTGATTCATGGGAAGTTCCACACCTGCGATGAGGAGAAGCAAGCCTCCACCAGGCGCCACTGTTGCGCTGAATGCATCTCCAGTGGCATGCAAGCGCTTGCCGGTCCACGCGTCTGTAACTTCGGGCACCGAATCCGCCAATCCCAGTTTCGACCAGGTAACCGAGATAGGCGCAGCAGAATTGGTACGGTTGAGAAGAAGTACCGCTCGCTTGCCACTCTCCGCCAGCGACTTGGACCACACTTGCAATCCCAGAGCAGGTTGCGACACATTCACCGCCTGAAGACCCGCTGGATCCTGGTCGATTGCCAGCACCGTGCGGTTGGTCAGATCTGCGAGTGCAGCGGGCGTCAGTTTTGTCAAATCCGCTCCGACGATCAGCGGTGCCCCAGATATCGCCCACAGTGCCATATGGAGGCGATTCTGTTCTTCGCTTAGGCCGGGCATGCCCAACACCATCATGTCAGGATCGTTGTAATAGCCAGTGTGCTCCGCCTGCGGATGAATGCCCTGATCGAAGTTTGAGAGAACCTTGGCAAGACTTGCCTTACGGTCAGCATGCTCATGGCCGGCAACAATGGGACCAACGATGTCGCCGCTTGTCCGCCAAATATCCGCCGGCGATCCTCCGATATTCGGAGCCCAGGTCCATGGGCTGTTCTCCCCCCATTCACAAATCGAGAAGTAGAGATGATGTCCGGTCATGGCCTCGGCCCTGGCAATTGCGTGGGCGATCTCGGCATACTGCACCGCAGGATCGAGCTTTTCCTTGTTCCCGCCGCACCAGTCAATCTTCACATAGTCGAATCCCCATTTGGCGAACTGCAGGAAGTCCTGACTGTAGTGACCTTCGCTACCGGCGTGGAAGTATTTTGGTCCGAGATCTGGATACATGCTGCAACCTGCAGTACCGGCGTCGGTGTAGATTCCGGCCTTTAACCCGAGTCCATGGATGAAGCGAACAATGTTCGACATATCCCCTGCTTGTTCACCGGGTGCCAGTGCCGGCCATTGCTTTGGATCGACGACGATATTCCCGTGAGCGTCTCGCTGGCCAGTCCACCAGCCTTCATCAATATTGATGTAGGTATAGCCGGCTTCCCGCATCCCATTGGCAGCCATGGCGCGAGCCTGCTCCATCGTGATGTGCGCATCCACTGTGTTCGAGAAGCTGTTCCACGAGGACCAACCCATGGGTGGCAGAGGAATATGCGCTGTCTTCAGCCTGGTTTGAGCCGCAACCACAGTCACAGATGGAACACAAAAGAAAAGAATTAGAACAGCCATTCTCTCCACAACCACATTTGGTCCAAGTCTTCTCATGTTTCGCTCCTCGAATACTCCGCTCGCGCCTTACCTTCAAGACTCCGGCGACCATCATACCAACGCGCCATATCTCTTTGCTCAGGAAACGAGCGACCTCTCAAGGGCTCCCGCCGATAACACTCCGATCTGATTTTCGGAACCAGCCAGGAGAGAGTGCTTGGATCTGGAACGACGCTTGAGGAGTTACGAGGATGGTCTCGCCATGGGAAGGCGCCAACCCCGAAAAATTGCCGCGAGGCGAAGCCCAAGGCACAGCATCAGCCCCACGAGCATTCCCACAAAAGGCGGCAGGCGAAGCCAGTACCCCGTTACAACGGCGGCTCCCGCCGCCAGCGCCGCAACGGCATAAAGATCAGACTGCAGGACACATGGTATTTGATTGACCAGTACGTCGCGGATCATTCCGCCTCCGATCCCCGTCAACATGCCAAGCAGTGCAGCCATCACCGGATTCAGGCCTGCTGCCAGTGCTTTCTGCGTCCCCGTGACAGCAAACATCGCAAGGCCTGCGGCGTCCAAACCCAGAATCAGCTTGCCCTGTATGTTAATCCGTGGACTCCAGAGAAAGACAACGAGCGCAGCCAATAACGAAATCCAGAGATACTCTAAGTTGATGAGCGTGGCGGGCGGCACCGCACCAAT
The DNA here is from genome assembly GCA_021781255.1 of Acidobacteriota bacterium. The sequence continues at coordinate 2,937 of JAJXXG010001119.1, read as the reverse complement.
CAGGACGTCGCGAGTAATACCGCCGGCATTGCCAGTAACAAATGCGAGGACCATTAAACCGAAAACATCAAACCTATGCTTGACTCCAGCGACCGCGCCACTCAACGCAAAGACGAATGTGCCGACCAAGTCGAGCGCTACCGCAAACGCTCCCAACATGTGATGTCCTTCCGACAGCATGTTGCTCATGCTTCCATCCATGCTTGTGCAGCAACCACCAGAGCTTTAACACCCGTCTCGAGTGTCGGATGCAAGACTGGCGCAAATCGCGGATTATGGTTCGTTGGCAACGCATTCAACTTGCCCTCACGCTTCGCATTCGCATAAGCCTCAGGATCTACTCCGCCGATAAACCAGTAGACAGCCGGGACATGCCACTGAGTACCGAAACAACCAAAATCCTCGCTCGCCATGGTTGGCTTTGTCTGCTCAACGGTTCCCTCCGGGAACGATTGACGAAAGGCATCCACGACCTTCTTTGTCGCAACCGGATCATTTGTTACCAGGGAGTACTGATCGAGCGAAGTGATCTCAGGTTCTCTTGGAGCGCCCGCGGCCTGAGCTTCAGCATTCACAATGCGTGTAATCGACTCCAGAACGCGTTTCCGAACACCTTCTTCAAAAGTTCGGATGTTCAGTTTGATGATCGCCTCATCCGGAATCACGTTTTCTTTCGTTCCGGCCTGCAGTGAACCTACTGTCAGGACTGCACTGTCTGTTGGCGCCACTTCTCTTGACACAATAGTTTGCAGCCGCAGCACGGTGGAGGCGGCCATCACAACAGGATCGATGCTGGCTTCCGGCATGGATCCATGCGCCCCGCGCCCAAACATCCGAATTTGTAGACTGTCAGCCGCGGAAGTCACAACACCGTCTCTCCAATCGATCTTCCCAGAAGGAAGGCTCATCACATGCTGACCAAGCACAACGTCGGGCTTTGGGAACCTTTCAAACAGACCGTCATCGATCATGGCCTGCGCACCCTGCCCAATTTCCTCGCCGGGCTGAAACACAACCATAAGAGTGCCTGTCCAGGTTTCGCGAGCCCCGGCAAACAGACTCGCAGCTCCCATCAAACATGCTACGTGCAAATCGTGACCACAGGAATGCGCAATCGGCACTTCCACTCCGTCTGGCCCCGTGCCAACAGCATTACTCGCGTAGGTAAGACCCGTCGTCTCCTGAATGGGCAATGCATCCATGTCAGCACGCAGCATCACGGTTGCGCCGTTGCCGTTACGCAACAAGCCGACAACGCCCGTCTTGCCGACCCCCGCGGTTACGTCAAATCCGAGCGCCTTCAGATGGGTCTCAGCAATTCGCGCTGTGCGAGTTTCCTGCATCGACAATTCAGGGTGAGAGTGGATGTCCTTGTATGTGGCCTCAATCTCAGGGAGAAGGGCATCAAGATTTGCAAGAAGTGAATCGAGCCGGTTGCTATCCATAATGCTCCCTCATTTCTCTTCAGCGGTATTGTCGTTTCATGGGATGAGGTTTGTCGAGCAACGAGCGGTCTCCGGCTGTGGCAATGTCGCTGAAACTTCGAGCTTGCCGACATTCCGGTAGCCACTTTTTTTCACGGCGAGCACATTGGCGATTTCGCACTGATTGACGTCGTGGATCTTCGCGTTGGAGAAGCCTGTTGCTGAGCACCAATTCATAGAAAGTTTGCGCGACGCCAGCTGTCCGCAAACATGCGAGGTCATACTAGTCTCGTTGATTCCACTTCCGTACGAGTTACCAAAGAACACCGATTTTTGTACACATAGCACTCATAGATCAATGATCAATCGCTCAATTTACACATGGAAACCAAGAGGACAAGATGCATGACTTTTATCCAGATCACCAGTTCCCCAATGCATGCACAGTCCCAGATTGTTCCTAATCAAAGTTCTGATGTACCCATCGCCAACAGAAACCGGCTCAGGTGGGCTGCAAGACATGCGATCGCTGTGTATCTCTTGGTTTGGCGGATCGTAGCCGCTCAGAATAGCAAGAATGGCCTATCCAATAGGATTCCCAAGGTCAAAAGATTTCCCGCAACTACAAGTCCGAAGAGGAATCTAAGTGGCTAGCATTCAACTGTCAATGGCAAATGGCCAAGGAATGTGTTTGAGAGGACGCTCGACGGAGTTCATGCATAGCGGGTGAAAGCTTCCATCTGACTCCCTTCATATTCGCGCCGTTCCACGGGCGAGGATAAGACAGTCGAAGTTGATGTGGTGCCCAGGGTGGAGAGTTTGTCAATCAGCACTTCGAGGTGACGAATGGAGGCGACGTTGGCTTCAATCACGAAGGACTGCTCGCCAGTGATGCGATGACAACGATGAATCTCAGGACAATCTTTGACCGTTGCCACGGTTCGCTGCATCTGCGATTCGCCTCCGTGGATCGTGAGGTTGACGAGGACGCGGATGGGTAAGCCCAGCTTTGAAGGGTTGACTGAGGCGTGATAACCAGTGATGATTCCGGCTTCTTCCAGCCGATGGATTCGCTCGGCAATGGCTGGGGTGGATAGGCCCACTTTTCTGCCGAGTTCTGCAAAAGACAGACGTGCGTTTTGCTGCAGCGCCTCGAGCAGCTTCCATGAAATGTGATCGAGTTCAACGACATTGGGAAAGGTTCGATGAGTCATTGTCCTATGGTCCTTAAGCTGATCCTATATTTTGCTTCACTTCGTTAGGCATGGCCAACAATCTTCCTTCGAATGCTTATTCACGGGCACATTTCTGCCGACCTATGCTAGGGGCTGCAAGAGTACGACTTCCCCGCCCTCTCGATTACGGGCAGAACAGGATGCTCACCATGGGCACCTCCAATAATGCTGTTGCCCAAGCTACGCCTGAGAGTGCAACTGGCGAGAAGGACATGGATTTCCTGCCGCTGAAGGGCACTGACCACGTTGAGTTTTACGTAGGCAATGCGCGGCAGGCC
>JAJXXG010000278.1 GCA_021781255.1 Acidobacteriota bacterium | reverse complement strand
TACCCATTAAGAGCTTGCATTCGGCGCACGATGCAAGCTCTTTTTACTTCGTAGCGTTGTAGCAGAAATGAACCACAGCCGTACTCACCAGGAGTCCAGATTTGAGATGTCGGGAAATAGCCAGCAGCGGCCATCTTGATTGCGTCTTCTTGGTACGCTTTCATGGCTCCGGCTTGATTTCCTATGTACCGCCTGACAATTACTTGCTCGCTCCCCATTTCCTTACCGTCCCATTCGCGAATTTTGATCGCCCGCGATGCCAATAGACCGGCACACGACGCCTGACGGGTTCATTCTTTCACCCGCCTCTAAATGGATCATGCGTGAATGGTGGAATTTTACTCTTGATCGTAGTGTTTACGAAAGGCGAATGCGTTATCCGGGCATAACCGAACTTTCCATTGTGAACCCCGGTAGGGCATACCCGTATAACGCAGCGAATGGGCAATCGACATAATGAGTCGGTGCGATACCGCCTTTATGATCCCCGGATATTCGGAGTCGCATCCCCGCGCAGATTTGCAACCAAAACCGGGGGTGTGGGGGTCTACAGCAGGCTCTCCGCACCGTTGCGCCTTGCTGCGAACGGATCGAACGGCAGTCACTTTGAATTGCTGGTGCTATTTTTGGTGGTATTTTCTTGTGTGGATCTAATAAAGCATTTGTTTTCAATGCTCTGTGAGTCCCTCACTGCCATGTTTAAAATCAACAGTTTACAGAATCTCCAAGCTGGGAAAATTATACAGGCAGGAAGTCATCTATATATGCAATTTACACGGTGAATAACCCCGTGCGGGGCGGTGGTCGCCTTGACTGGAAATCACACCCCTGGCGGGGGTTCAAATCTTAAAAGGGTTTAGCCTCCGTGCCCGGCGACGCAGATTTTTTACCACACCCACAACGTTTTACCCCTTTTTGTGGATTCATCCATCAAATCTATTTTTTACTAATACTGTAAAAATCCCGGATACGGAGCAAAAAAAGAGGGGTGAACCCGCAGTGAAGGTCACCCCTTTAGTGCGTGTATGCGCGCAAGCTCATCAAGACGTCTCCATGACACGCTATCCCTTTGCATTTTGGCCGTGGAAATACTCGAATGTACGCCGCATCGCTTCTGGTGTCGAAACCACCTGGCGCCACCCCAGTGAGTGCAGTTTTGCATTGTCGAACCGGTTTCCACGCCAGGTAGATGCGACCTTGTAGCGAGTGAGAATTGCCGGCAATTGGCCCTGCGAACGGCGATGATAGATCTCCAACAACTGTGCTAGCATCCGCGTAATGAAGTACGGCAGGCGGATGGACCTGATACGCTTGACGTACTTCTTATATTGGTGGAGATAGTAAGAAGCCTTGGGAAGGTCGTCATCGTGAACGTTGTACACCTGCCCGGCTGAGTCCGGATGAGTTCCAGCAACAACGATGGCCTCCGCGCAGTTTTCCACGAAGGACAATGGAAGCAGGTTCCTCCCACCCAGATGGAAAAACAAAGGACCGATTTGTAATCCGACGCGAGTGGAAAAATGTCCTCCTCCTGGCCCGTAGATGACTCCCGGGCGCATGACAACAAGTTCGAAGCCCACCTTGCGCTGAAGATCCCAAGTGAGTTGTTCCTGCCGTAACTTGGAATGGGAGTAAGGGTCGCGCCGTTCCGGATGTGTTTCGAGCGGTGTCAGTTCGTCAATACGAGCTCTACGGCACAGCGGTGCGACACCGTAGACGCCGAAGGAACTGATGAGGATTACGCGGGTATTCCGGGCTGATACACCAGCTGTTGCTTCGAGAGCATCGAGCAGGTTGCGCGTTACCACGACCGAATCAGCAAAAAGTTCCGCTGCCGCTCCTTTTAGTCCAGCGGCAAGATGAAATATGAGAGAAGCGCCTTCAACCACTCGGGCACAATCATCTCTCGATCGTAGATTTCCATAACAAAATTCGAGCTGTGCATCCGGATGTGATACGGCGATCTGTCGGAGACGCTCCGCCTTGGATGCGTCGCGGAGAAAGCATCGGATATCGGTATAACCGTGAACGAGCAGGCGGTCCACAACATGAGATCCAAGGAAGCCACCTGCACCGGTGACCAAGACTTTCACGCGGACACCTCCGGATAAACCTGACTGAGAATAGTTTCTATCATTGCCGTGACCCGGAGTATTTCGCAATACGCGATGGGCGGAGGGGAATCGTTCTCGATGCTGAGATAAAATTCGGTGAGAAGACGGCTCATTCCGTCAAAGAAATGAAAACGTGCATTGGAGAACCGCCCCACGTTCCTCAGCCCCTGACGCAGGTAATCCTTACTTACTTGGAAGGGAGGGAGCAAGCGGCCCAAAGCGGATGGGAACGCCTGCTTTCTCTCCAGTACAAGAGTCCGCGCGTTGAAATCGGCGTGGGCGGTATTGAGAGACCCGTAGACACGCAGCGTATGCCCGACGGGACGCGCATGGGCACTGAAGGTTGCGTAGGCGCTTGTATTCGCGCCACGGATCAGAATGCGGAGCTCATCCAGAAGCTGGTTCGGAACAGCCTCTGCCTCAGCAGGCTCTCCACACCAGGCTGCGGCGTGAATAAACGGCTGATCGTCTTCCAGAAACGGGGTGATCTTATTCACAATGTGATCCAGAACATTCTGGAATAGCTTCCCGGGCATGCGGCGCACCCAGTGATTTGAGTCCTGTTTGAGGGCGGCGCCAAATTCGCCCGAAAGATTATAGCCCAGGTAGCTTTCAATATGAATCGGGTCCCCCAACACTCCCGCTTTATGGATCCGCCGTAACTCAAGCGCCTGCGCTTCGAAGTTTGGCCAATAATTCACCGTCAATTTGCGCTTCAGATCAATCGCAGCCTCGACGATTGCCTTCACTTCCGCTTGTCGCAACGCAACGGGCTTCTCAAGAAAGACATGACATCCAGCCTCAAACGCCTGCCGGGCAAGGGCGAGGTGGGACTGAGGGGGAGTTGTGATGTGGAGAACATCCGGCTTCTCGGTTTCGAGCATTTCAACTACGTCGGTATATTGACGGGGAATCGAATAGCGAACCGCCAATTGCTCAGCCATGATTGGCTCGAGGTCACAGGCGGCGACCAGTTGCACCGAGGGGATCTTTCTGATCTCTTCAACGTGTGCATCCGCAATCTTGCCACATCCAACGATCGCGATCCTCAAAATAATACCTTCCATTGCACTCTTCAAAACAATTGCTTTCGCGAATGCAGTAGGGTGGAAAGTCGGTTTGTGGTTTATTCGAACACCGACGAGACTTCAGACCCGCTGATTAGCCTTGCGAAGTACGAGAGGCGATCATTTAGAAGAGATCTGAGTTCATTTTATTCTACTCCCGAATGGATATTGAGGCAGAACATTGCAGCGGACGGTTTCCAGCTTTCGAAACCATGCTCATTGAATCTGTGAAGGATCTGGCGGGTGGACTACTTAATGGGATGGTCCGCCGCTCTTCCCCTAAAGAGGGTGAGGATATAAGGGATCAAGGAGGAGCCATCCCATGGAATTGCACACACTCGGCATCGATCTCGGCAAAACGACGTTTCACGCAGTAGGTCTCAATGAGCGCGGCGAGGTAGCGTTGCGCAAGAAGTTCTCCCGGAGCCAGTTGCTGCACTTCACTGTAAACCCGAAGGTCGCGTTGATCGGGATGGAGTCCTGCGGCGGCGCCCACATCCTCGGCCGTGCATTGCGTGAACAGGGCCACGAGGTTCGATTGATTCCAGCCCAATACGTGAAGCCTCTCGTGAAGACTAACCAGAACGACTACATCGATGCCGATGCGATTGCCGAGGCAGTCGGACGGCCCACCATGCGCTTTGTGCCGATCAAGAGCGACGATCAGTTCGATCTGCAGTCCTTGCATCGTGTCCGCGAGCGCTGGGTGGTGCGGCGTACGGCGGCTGTCAACCAGATCCGCAGCCTGCTGCTGGAACGCGGCGTGACCCTGTGCAAAGGGAGAAAGCACGTTGATCAGCAGCTTCCCGGGATTTTGGAAGATGCCGAGTTGAAGCTGTCCGGTGCGCTGCGTGCTTTACTGGCACAATGGAAGCTCGAGCTGGAGCAGCTCGCCGAACGGATCGCCGAAATGGATCGCGTCATCCAGCACACTGCGGGCGAACATGAAGGCTGCAGACGAATGCAGGCCATCCCTGGGGTCGGGCCGGTGACAGCAACGGCCATTGTTGCCGCCATCGGAAACGGCTGCACCTTTACCAAAGGGCGGGACTTTGCAGCCTGGATCGGCCTGGTGCCCGGTGAATACTCCACCGGTGGTAAGCAGAAGTTGCTCGGCATCAGCAAACGAGGCAACCCCTATTTGCGAAGACTCTTCGCCCAGAGTGCTCGCGCTGTCCTGCAAATGCGCCACAAGCAGGCGCCCGGTCTGAGTTGCTGGCTGGAGCGGCTGTCCTCGCGAAAGCACACTCATGTGGCGGCCATCGTGCTGGCCAATAAACTGGCGCGCATCTCCTGGGCCGTGCTGGCCAAGGGTGAAGTATACCGACCACCGATGCCGGCCAACACTCCCGCGGTCTGACGCAACTGGCCTGCAAATGCCGCCTGGCAAAGAACGCCAGGCTTGGAAATCGCTCTGCGATTCCCACATTTGCAGACCAGCGGCTGCGGCTGGCTGATATAAGTTCTCTCCTTTTAAGGAACCTGCCAGGTCTGCTGGCGAACCATGAGATGGCACAACGGTCAATCCCGGCGCTCTGGAAACCTGTGGAGTAAAACAGTCTTCCGAGACCGTCCCCTCAAATAGGAACAGGGCGCGGCGCATTCCATCATGGCCCGGAGCGCACGCACACTCCAACAAAGGCCGAATACATTTGCGCAGACCAACCTGTCAGTTTCATTTTTCGCTTGCAGAAAAGTGGCGGACCATACATTTACTTCGCCGCGTACAATGCTGGCTAAAGGTGGGATCGAGAAGCGGCTGCAGCACCTGCAGCAACGCTTGCTGAATCAGACGATCCCACACTCGGTCGCCCTCGTGCAGTTGCGCATCGCTTCGCTCGCTGTGACCTGCTTACGGCGGAACTTACTCCCGCAAGAGTGCGCCCTTGCTGGGCGCACCAAAAAGAGAAAGCACGGCGTTTGCCATGCTTTCATCGTTCGAGCGCAGTTTTAGATCAGTGATTCCGTAGGTTCATACCAAGGAAACTTTGAGAACGATCCCAGAGACGCGGATCAAAGAGAAAGACTTCAAGCCACACACCCGACCAAGGGCAATTTCAACGCACCATGAAGCCCGGTTGCTGTTTGCCTTTCCGAAAGACAACCAGTGCCAAGCCGAGGAGCCCAGTCCCGAGCAGCAGCAGCGAGCTCGGCTCCGGGCTTTCAGACATCCCCAGATCAGCCGGAGAGCCATTCGACTCAACATAGACCAGGGTGAAAGGATTGCTGCCCGCGGGAAGCGCGGCTGTTGTGCTCGTCAGACTCTGAGGATCCGGCATCGAGATTAATGGCGTACTGCTATTGCCTAGGTACAGGCTTGACCCATCGTCTGATGCGATGGTCACCGTTTGTCCAGCGGACGCACCGATCGTGCCTGTGAACTCCATGTAGGTGTTGGTCGCGCTGCCGATTTCGCCTGGCGTACTCATGGTTGCGGCCAGCAAGGCGGTTAACTCGCCGCTTGTCAAACCGGAAATATCGCTTGAGTTGCTGCCAAAGAAGTCACCGAAGGTGTTGGATCCACCCTGTGGATTGTTATTCACGAAATTCAAAGGTCCATCGTAGGTAAAGGTGTAGGTTGGGGGTAAGGCGGGAGCCGGCAGGGTCGCAACATCCGTGACTCCACTAACATACGATCCAGTCCAGACCGTCACGTTCAACGTCCCAAAGCTGTAGCTGTCGGCTTTTGCCTTTGGCACAGCGATCAGGACCGCTGCCGCAAAAGCGAGGATTGTGAAACTGTGAATTGGCTTCATGAAGCACTCTCCGACTCTGGTTTAGTGCGGGTATCGTGGCCGCACTTGCCCATTGGTGATACACTTCAATGGCCAAAAACTAGGTTATTTATAATCTTACGCTTAGCCACAAGAAGGGTTGGGAATGTGCAGAAAATTGCGGTTCCAAATGGAAGCGATATACCCAGAAAGTGCCAAGCTTCAGGCATCCGGTTCCGCAGGCGATGAGCGCCTCCCGCGACTTGGAGAGCGCCATTTCCCGTCCGCATCTCCTTAACCACAACAACTTAAAATAGTTCATCCTGAAAAAGGCGCTTTCAAGCAGACTGTAGGGTCATCAGCGCGCCGATGAAGTGCTGCCAGTAAGGGTTCTCGACCCAGGCGGCAATCACGTCCTCATCGCTCAGGTCGATCTGATACTTCAGGTAGTGAAGCGCCACCATCAGGCGCGTCGACATGCCCGGTGCGCCCTGCGTGGGATGGTAACTGCCACCGAGTGTGGCTGCGAAGCCATCCCAATCGATGTACTGGCCGAGACGAACCAGGGAGTGGCTCATGTCGATCAACTGCTCAAAGTCGATTTGAAACAGCTCGCGTTGTGGCTGCTTCGGTTCACTCTTGGGGCGCATCGGTTTTTTCCCAGTTATCGCAATGTTTTCAACGACTTCTGAGAATATTATACCAGACAGATACGTTCTATGTTATTGATTCTTATGGTTATTAACGATAATTTCAGGTACGACCAAAATACTTTTATTCAGCATTCGCTACAAAATACAGACGCGCAGGCAGTCAGGAAATTGCCGGTGTAGGACCTCGTGGCTGTCGTTTTGCTCGCCAATCCGACGCGTAGGTTGACTACGGTTCGATCCCGCAACTTCTTCCGCTGCTCACCGGGTCCCGCGCCGGCCCGGTAGCTTCGGCGCTCGACAGTGGAAACCAAAACTCAACAATGGCCGAGCCCTGGGCTCGGCGATTGTCAGACTGCTGACAAAGTATCAAGATAGGCTCTCGTTTTCCAGGGGGGCCTTATTTATTTTGTAGACATGCTGAAGAAAGCGGAAGGGCAGCAGCAAGA
>JAJXXG010000996.1 GCA_021781255.1 Acidobacteriota bacterium | reverse complement strand
TACAGATTGAAAACTTAACCCATCGAAGGCCAGCGCCATTCCTTCAGGAAGTTCGCGATTGGTTTCCTCATGTCCAAGATCGTGCGCGATGTGGGTGAACCAGGTCTGCTTTGCACCGATTCGACGCGCCCAACCAACCGCCTGATCGAGTGTTGCATGGCTCGGATGAGGTTTGCGCCGCAAGGCCGACACAATGAGAAAGTCCAGCCCCCCTAGCAGAGCGAAGCTCTCCTCAGGAATTGTGCTCACGTCAGTCAAATATGCAGTTCGCCCAAAGCGGAATCCTGAAATTTTCATTCTTCCATGCAGCAATGGGACCTTCGCAAATTCAACTCCGTGAACGATTGTTCGCTCGCGCAGTGGCTCCAGTGTTACCCGCGCTCGGTTCGGGTAGGTTGCATCCGGCGCGAAAGTGTAGTCATAGACCCGCCGCAGCACCTCGGAAGTCTCTTCGGAAGCATAGAGCGGAATTTGTCTTCCGTGACGCGCTGACTCAAAGCTCAGCGGACGTAGATCATCCATCCCCAGGATATGGTCTGCGTGATTATGCGTGTAAAGCACGGCATCCACACGCGCAAGCCCCACGCGAAGAGCCTGTTCGCGAAAATCTGGTCCCGTATCGATCACCACACTACGTGGTTGGTCATCAGCGTTCCACTGTATAAGAAGAGATGGCCGCAACCGCCGATCACGAGAATCGTGTGACGTGCACACCGGACATGCACACCCCAAGGTGGGGACACCCATGGAAGTACCGGTTCCCAGAAAGGTGACTTTTCCTTCCATTGCCGGACCAGCCACCATTTAACTCTTAACCGTTGGCGGCGGTGCCGGAACAGCTTGCAGCGAAATCATGTTCGTCAGTTCCAGAAATGCCATTCTTGCTTCGAACAGGACCGTTTGCAGTGTCTGCTCTTCGGCCTTCGTCAGATTTCCCTTTGTCTTTTCGGCCAATACGCCCATCAGATCGATCGTCTGTTTCGCACCAAGAATATCCACCCGCGGTCTCTGCCCCTCGGGCGTGCCAGCGCCCATCTGCACCATCGCAGAAAGGTAAAGCTGCTGTACCAGATGCTCAAAGCCAACCGGTGGCGGCGCGCCCATCGCAGGATTTTGCGCTCGTACCAGATCCTCTAGTCTTTGTGCACTTGCATCGTAGGCCGACTTCTGCTGTTGGCTTTCTTCCGCAGTTGGCGGCGGAGGCATCTCTGGATAGGCGCTCGCCTGTGCCGCATCGGCCACCTGCTCAGCAGTGGACTCTTGTTCCTTCTCCGGCACCACCAGCCGAGGCCCCACTCCGGAAGCTACCGCTTCTTCAGCCTGTTGCGAGGCTGGCGTTGCACTCTGATCGTGCTCCCGTTCTTCATCCGCTTTAATCTTTCTGCGGTCAATGACTTCGAATTTCGGTGTGTCGCTCATCGTTCCTGCTTTCCTATGTTCGCTAGTCCCACCTTGGCGGCGCTGTCACAAGCCGGGCTTCTCCCTCTGCATCATTGACCTGATACTTCAAGGGGGTGCGGTCCGTTTCCGCCTCAGACTTCAACATTGCCAGTGCAAAAACCCTGGCACCGGTTGTCAGCCCCAACTTGGCAGCGCTGGTAATGCGTCCTGCAACTGCACCATCAAGGGTCAATTCTGTACCTTGCGCGGGCACTGGACCATGCAGTTCCAGCGACCGTAAGTGTCTGTGCACATTTCCGCGCGAACGGATTCGCTCCACAATCTCCTGCCCAAGATAGCAGCCTTTGTTGAAGTGCAGAGCTCGCGTCTGAGCCGTTTCCTGCGGCAAATCCCGCTCCACCATATCCACACCATAGAGTGGAATGCCTTCCGCAATTCGAAAGGCCTCTACGGCCCCACAACCTACTGGCGTCGCGCCTGCTGTGGAGAGGGTCCGCCAAAGTCGCATCAGTCCCGCCACCGGAGTCCAGATGGTGAAATGGGGCACCAATACTCCAAAACTGTGCAAAATCTTTAAGTCGAGTCCATTCCACTCGACACTGGTTGAAGTCATTGGCTCAGAAATTACCGGCAAACCTATCCGAGCCAATACCTTCTCAGCTTCGGGCCCGGCCACACCCAACGCTGTCTCGGCAGCGCCCGGCTCAGTTCCTATTGGATGTAATTCCACATCATCCATAATGATGAAATGCTCGAGATGGGAAATGACCCTATTGTATTGATTTGCCGCGAGTTCCAACTCCAGATTATCCTCATCGCGCCACACCATAAGGTCACCCTGAATGCGCCCCTGGGAGTTCAGCACAAGGTTCGACGCTCCCGCATGAGGCCCCAGGTCCTTGACGGTATTTGTCACCATCCCGCTCAACCAGCGGAAACGGTCTTCACCCAAAACTGCGACTCGCCGCATCCAGCCGAGATCATGAATCGCAGCTTCCTGCGTTAATGCAGATATTTCCCGCCCAGGCTCGTCTAACTCCAGGGGGGTCATTACGCCGTGATATTCAGCTACTCTGGAGGGCTTTGCTGCGGCCAATGCGGTCGCGAGAGGCGTAACCGGTATGCTCATTGCAACTGCGGATTCCGTCATAAGTCCTACGATTCCTTGGTCACGGCGCACTGTTTTCATGCGCAAACTGTGTACCGCGCTGCTCCCTGATTATAGCCTTGAGATAGGATGCATTGCCCCATCATCGGGAAGCTCAGGCATCCAGGAGATTTCATGTTGAAACCCAGCGTCGCGGCAAGCCAGTTGTGCCAAAGCATTCCAGTATTTCTACTAGCCCTCTCTGCTGCACTGGCCCCAGCATATATCCAAGCGCAGACTGCCGCGCCAACACAACAAAGGCCTACTTCGCCACCTTCCACTGCACAATCCAAGCAACCGGCCACACACATCACGCCCGAAGAGGCCAAGCAGCTCTTCGGAATGGTCGACCAGCTACTCAAGTTCGCGTCTGATGAAACGGGCCTTCCGATCAAGAGCGAAGTGAAGCGCCAACTGACCACACGTGCAGCCGTTGAAGCCTATCTCCGGCAACAGATGAACAACGACCAGGATGCGAAGCGCTTCCAGAGAAGCGAGCTCGTCCTCAAGAAGTTTGGCTTGCTTGACCGCGATTTCGACCTCAAGCCCTTCCTCCTGCAGCTTCTGGGAGAACAGATTGAGGCCTACTACGATCCCAAAACCAAGACGGTCAATCTCCTGGACTGGGTCAGCCCAAATCAACAAAAGCCTGTACTGGCCCACGAGCTGACACACGCACTTCAGGATCAGCATGTAGGCCTTGTGAAATGGAGCGATCAGTCACCCCTCGACGTCTCCACCACTTATGCCGGTGACAACTCCAACATCCAGAAGGATGAGATGGACACCGCCCGTGAGGCCGTGACTGAGGGCCAGGCAACCGCCGTGATGATGGACAACATGCTCAAACCCATGGGCCGCAGCATCACTAAAAATCCAGAGGTCGTCGAAATTCTGGAACAACACATGAACGGTTCTGCCGATTCGCCCATCCTGGCGCGTGCCCCGCTTTTGATCTCGGAATCACTAATGTTCCCTTACAAGGAAGGCCTCAGCTTCGAGCAGGATATCTGGATGGACAAGGGCCGCGACGCAGCGTTTGCTGGAGTGCTTAACCATCCACCTTCATCGAGCTGGGAAATCATTAACCCTCGTGATTATGAACAGGGACTGATTCCGTCAGTTCCTTTGATGCCGAATATCCATCCATTGCTTGATTCGCTCTATAGTCCTTATGACATTGGCCAAGTGGGCCAGCTCGATGTGAAGATCCTTACAAGACTTTTTGGCGGCGAAAATGCGTCACGGGATTTCACGCCTGCGTGGGACGGCGGAATCTATTGGGCTGGCCAGCTTCGCACCGCGACTACTGCTGAACGGGCTACAACTGGGTCAATTGCCATCTTTTATCTATCCAAGTGGAAGAATGCCGCCATTGCCGCCCAGTTTGCGCGACTCTATACCTCCGACCTTGGGAACAAGTACTCCGCCCTCAAAGAAGACAAGACTGCGGAAGCGAGTGCACCTGCGAATGATGATCTTCAGCAGATCTTCCGCACAGAGGAAGGGCCTGTCGTCATCACTACACGTAACAAGATGGTCTTCGTTGCAGAGAGTTTTCCCTTGCCACTGGCGCGGAAGCTCACTGAACTAATGCTTGACTCGCAGAGTTCAGGAGCGCTCAAGCTCGCCACCTTGCGCAGACTGGATGCAGGGAAACCGAAGCAAGTAGATCCTTCCGCTGAGCGGCCACAGACACTTTCCGCGGGCCTTGTCCGCTTTTTTGCTCACTGCGGCGTAATGAAGGCAGCTGTCGATGCCTCACTCGAAGCCGCCTCACTCTCAGCTCAGGGGCACAAGGCCCCATGACCCTTTGTCCTCAAAGGTCGTAGACGAATCATCGCCAATTCGTCCTAATTCTGGTCCGTCTTCATCAGCGCCAGGAAAAAAACGGCGCTCGGTCCCAATCGGATCTTACGCTTGGTGCTCGTGAGCTTCGCGCTACAGGAGGGTCCACCTTGAGGATCAAGAGTGATGTGACTTACGCCAGCAATCACTCCTGGCTTAATCGTTCCCGCCTCGCCGCCTGGATTCAATTGCTGCCCCCAATTCTCAGCACCTGAAGCCGCGCCTGAACTCTGTTGGCTATCTTGCATATCCGTAGGGGTCGTATCGTGAACTGTGTGGGCATTCGCAGCAGGCACCCACACCCCAAGCAGGGCGATCTTTACTGGCATCTTGGAATGCCCCTCGCAGTCAGCACGGTCAAACGAGAGCGAAAGTTCCGACGAGTCTGGTTTCTTCGTCGAACTTACCGAAATCACCTTCGCATAGACCGCCGAGCCAGTATTCAAGGTGCAGCCCGGGAATGCTTCACCGGCGATTGTTTCGAACCATACATCCTTGCCTGGCTTCAAATGTCCCGAATCAAGATAGCCCACCACCTTCACGCGAAGGGTACCATCAATCGGAAAGCCATTTGTGTTCAGCGCCGGACACTTGTCGGCGGGCTGAGCCGCGCCGGACACTCCTGAAGGCGTCTGGGCCGCTACTACCACCGCAGAGAGTGCGATTAAAATTGCGAGCCGTACCGCGGGAATAGTTGAAAATCGAATTTCAGGAAACTTGAACATCTTCCTCTCCTTTCCGCATGCGCGGACACAGGGAGTATACAAGCTTGGAATGGGGATCGTTACCGCACTGTTAGTTCAGATGGATTGTTTATGGACCAAATACTCATCCAGCAACACTGAAACCAGAACCGCCGTGGGGACGGATACCATCGCTCCCATAACGCCCGCGAGGGACGAGCCAAGCAGAAGAGAAGCCAGCACTGCAAGCCCCGGTAGGCCGACACGGTTCTTCATGATGTGGGGTATCAGGAACGAATTCTCAATCTGGAAATACACCAGGAAAAACGCGGCAACACCTGCGACACGGCCCCAGGAGTCGATTGCAGCAACGAGCATCGCAAGTACAAAGCTAATCAGGGCTCCAATGACTGGAATGATATTCAGCATCCCCGTAAGAACGCCTAGTGCATAGGCATACCTCACGCCGAACAGCAGGTAGGCAATCGTGCTCGAAAAGCCTAAAATCAGCATCAGACTGCCCTGCCCCAACAGCCATTTGCCCATCTGGATCTTCGCTCTTTGCAGCGTAGCATCCAACCGCGTGCGGGTCTCTGGTACAAAGAACGAAAGAAACCACCTATAAGCCTGTTCGCCCTCCACAAGGAAATATATGGTTAAAACGAAGCTTGTGATAAAGGTGACGAGTTTGCCGGCCCAGCTGCGTACCGAAACGAGAATGTACCCGGCAGCTTCGCTGGCGAATCCTTGCATCTTCTGGCTCAATTCGTCAGCATTAAGCCGATTTGCAAAGGGAATGTGATTCAACTTCTCTAGAATCTCTGGCGAACGCGTTGGCATCTCCCGCGCAAATTCCTGCAGGTCCTGAATCACTGGCGGAAGTGAAAAAAATCCAAACGCGGAAACCGCTACAGCCAACAGCACAAGAAGCAGCAGGATGGCATATCCCTTGAACGGTTGCCACCTGCCAATCCGTAAAGTTGACACCCACTTCACCAGCGGTGAAAGAACCACTGCTAACAGCCCGCTCACATAAAGCAGCACCAGCACATCACGAACTAGCCACGCCACATAGCAGCCAAGCGACAGCGCCAGCACAAAGACGATTTCCTTGCGAACGTTCATTTTGCCAGGTTGCAACTCCTGCATGCTCGGACTCACTTGTGTATCTTGCGTCTTGGCCACTTCGACTATAGATGGTCCTTGAGAAATGCCTTTGGCAGATTCTCTGCCGTCAATGCTGGTTCTCTGCCTGCGGTGCTGGCCAGTATTGCTCTTTACTGGTTTCCGCTGAGAATCGACCCGACAATCCCTCCCAGCAATGCGCCACCCGCCGTAGAGCCTACCGAACCCCGGTCGGGCTGCGGAAGGTATTCGCTGATCTGGTGTGCAAGCCGCGAAATCGGCAGCGTTTGCAGCCACACCGTGCCTGGCCCCGTGAGCACTGCCAGAAACAATCCGTCACCACCGAAGATCATATTCTTGATTCCCGGCACTGTCGTAATCTGAAATCCGACAGATGACTGGAATGCACCTACATGACCGGGGTGCACGCGCAACATTTCGCCCGGAGCAAGGGTCTTCTGGATCAATTCCCCTGAAAGCTCCAGCCAGGCTGTGCCAGATCCGCTCACCTTCTGCAAAAGAAATCCGTCTCCACCAAAGATTCCCGCACCCAGCGACTGCTGAAAACCCACGCTGATCAACACTTGCGGTGTGGCGCATAGAAAGCCGTGCCGGTGTACCAGATACTCCTGTCCCGGTCCTACCTCAACCGGAACAATGTGGCCTGGCACCTTGGTCGCGAAGGAAACCTCCCCCGGATACTGCATGGCTCGATATTCCGTCATGAAGATGCTTCCGCCGCCCGCAACACGCTTGAGCACGCCAAACAACCCGCCACATCCACCCATGTGGGTATCC
>JAJXXG010000839.1 GCA_021781255.1 Acidobacteriota bacterium | reverse complement strand
CACCAGCACCATCTCTCTGCCCGCCCAGGCATCTCTCTTCACGCAGGGCGAGGACGCCCGCTGCCTCTATCTGATTTGCAGCGGATACCTCAAGCTCACCGCCGGCCATCCTCAGGACCGCCAGATGATCGTGCGCGTCGCCGGTCCCGGCTCCATGCTGGGGCTCTATGCAGTTCTATCCCACGGCGTCTATGAGGTCTCTGCCGAATCGCTCACGCCCGCCCAGCTTCGGCCCGTCGAGCGCGATCGGTTCCTCAACTTCTTGCGCAGTCACAAGGAAGCTCAGATGCGCGCCGTGCAGTGCATCTGCCAGGAGTACCGCTTCGCGTTGCAGGATGCCTGCCGCATCTCGCTGGCGGAAACCGTGGCGGCCCGCCTTGCGCGCCTGCTGCTCGAACTCGGCCACCAGATTGGCGAGCATGTCAACGAAGGCGAATTCCGATTTCCCCTGCTGCTCACCCACGAGGAAATGGCCTCCATGGCCTGCACCACCCGCGAGACCGTCACCCGCACCCTCGGCCAGTTCCGCAAGGAGGGCTGGATCTCGATTGAGGGCTCCGTCATCACGTTGCACCAACCCGAGCGCCTGCAGACGCTGGCCTAGGGCCGACTCTCCGGCCTCCCCATGCCCGTGACGTCTTTCGGCGCTCTCCTCCTGCCCGCATCCCGCGTCCAAGATATATCATCGAAAGAGTAGGAGTTCGTGCTACGTATGACCCGTTTTGCCGTTTTGTTCTCTGCTTTACTTCTTTCCTGTGCTGCGTTTGCCCAGAGTCCCGCACCGGCTTCGGCTCCCACCCGGCCCGGGGTCACGTCTGCGGTCACCCCTGAAGTCGCCACGTTCCAGAAGATTGAGGACACCTGGTCCAACGCCATCAACATGCGCGACCAGTACAGCCTGGAGCTGGTCCTCTCGCCCCTGTTCGTCGACGTGTCTGCCTCAGGCGACATCACCACCCGCAACCAGCAGTTGGCAAACCTGATCTCCGGCGACGACAAAACTCTCCACCTGACGCAGCGCGTCATCACCGTCCGCATGCTCGGCGATATTGCCGTGGCCAACGGCACCTACACTCTGCATCACAAGGCCGGGTCCGCGCAGGTGGATGAAAAGGGCGTCTTTACCCACGTCTTTGAGCGCGTGCGTGGCGGCTGGATGTGCATCAACTCCCAGCGCACCGTGGTGCCTGAGGACGCAAAGGCCAAAGCAAGAAAGCCCTCCTCCTCTGACTCGCCATTTCACATCCCGCTCTTCTCGCGCGGCGACAAGGGCGACAAAAAGGACCAGCAGTAGCGGCTCAGGCCGTTGCCTGCTCGCCCTGCCATCCCCCGCGCCGCGCGCCCTGCACGCGGATCGACACATGAACCAGGCTCAGCGCCGCGGGCGTCACGCCGGGAATGCGGCTGGCCTGCCCAATCGTGCTGGGCCGCACCCGCTCCAGCGTCTCCCGCATCTCCCGCGAAAGCCCGCTGATCGCCCCGTACTCCATCCACTCCGGAATCGCAACTGCCTCGGCGGCCTTCAGCTTCTCGATTGACTTCCGCTGCTGGTCCAGATATCCGGCAAACTTGATTTCCGTCTCCACCGCGCGCGCCTCATTGCGATGCGCCGCCGGCAGCGGCCCGCCGCGCTCAACCGCCGCTGCCATCTCCGCCAGCAGAGGCTCCGCGGCCAGCGCGCCGCGCATCGCGCCGAGCACCGGCTCAATGGCCACCTCCGGCCGCTTCAGCAGTTGCGACCAGTTAAGTCCTGCCGTCCCTGTCAATTCCCCAAACCCCGCCGCAGCCAGTCCTGCGCCGTCCACTTTGCCTGTCTGCAACAGTCTGTCCAGCGCCGCCAGCCGCGCCTGCTTCTGCTCAAACTCCGCCCACGCCTCGTCGCCAATCAGCCCCAGCCGCCGCCCGTGCGGAGTCAGCCGCCGGTCGGCATTGTCAATGCGCAGGTGCAGCCGAAACTCCGCCCGCGACGTAAACATGCGGTACGGCTCATTGGTGCCTTTCGAAATCAGGTCGTCAATCAGAATGCCCGTGTAGCCCTCGGTCCGGTCCATCGTGAACGGCGCCTGCCCCTTCAGCCACAGTGCCGCGTTGATGCCCGCCATGATGCCCTGGCAGGCCGCCTCCTCGTAGCCGCTCGTCCCGTTGATCTGCCCCGCCAGATACAGCCCTTCCATGCTCTTCACGCGCAGCGTGCGGTCCAGCTCGGTCGCGTCCACGCTGTCGTACTCGATCGCGTACCCTGGCCGCAGCATCTCCGCATTCTCCAGCCCCGGAATCGAATGCACCATCTGCCATTGCACCTCCATCGGCAGCGACGTGGACATGCCGTTGACATAGACCTCGTGCGTGTTCAACCCCTCCGGCTCCAGAAAAAACTGGTGGTGCGTCTTGTCGGGAAACTTGACGATCTTGTCCTCAATCGAGGGGCAGTAGCGCGGCCCGATGCCCTCAATCCGCCCCGAGTACATCGCCGACCTGTGTACATTCTCGCGAATCAGCCGCAGCGTCTCCGGCGTGGTAAACGCAATGTGGCAGCTCACCTGCGGCTGCGCAATCTTCTTCGTCCTGAAGCTGAACGGCGTCGGGTCCGCGTCGCCCGGCTGCTCCTCGAAAGCCTCCCAGCGAATCGTCCGCCCATCCAGCCGCGGCGGCGTCCCGGTCTTAAGTCTGCAAGTCCGAAGCCCAAGAGCCCGGAGAGCCTCGCCCAACAGGACGCTGGCCGGCTCGCCGCTGCGCCCCGCCGGATACCGCTCCTCGCCGCAGTGGATGAGCCCATTCAGAAACGTGCCCGTGGTGATAATCGTGGCCCCGGCCATCAGCCTGCGCCCGTCGCGCAGCTTCAGCCCCAGCACGCGGCGGCGCAGACGCATGGGGCGCTGAAGATCGTTTGGGAGACCGTCGGGCGAATTTGCTTCCCAGGTCTCAGAATCGAGACCTGGGGCACCCGGACTTCCGGAGGAACCAGCGTCTTCAAGAAGGAGGTCCACCACCTCGGCCTGGCGGATGTGCAGGTCTTTCTGCGCCTCAAGCACCTCGCGCATCTTCACGCGGTAGAGCTGCTTGTCGCACTGCGCCCGCGGGCTCCACACGGCGGGGCCGCGCGAGGTATTCAGCAGGCGAAACTGGATGCCCACCGCATCGGCCACCTCGCCCATCACGCCGCCCAGCGCATCCACTTCGCGGACAAGGTGGCCCTTGGCCACGCCGCCGATGGCTGGATTGCAGCTCATCTGCGCAATCAGGTCCAGATTCATGGTGATGAGGGCGGTCTTCAGCCCCATGCGCGCCGCCGCCATCGCCGCCTCGCACCCGGCGTGCCCCGCGCCTACCACCGCCACATCATATTGTTCGGTAAATGCCATTCTTCTCTATTGTACGGAATCCATATTTTCCGCCGCAGCGAATATATGGCTCCGCTTCCTCTTCAGCAATCAAGCCCCACCAAACAGTTGCCCTTGAGCCCGTCGAAGTGCATCGTTTCAGACCCCTGGGGATGAGTACTCCGCGTCATCCAGGCAGTCAGAACACAAATGCCTTAATCAAGCGTTTGACCCTGCGGTTCAGCGAATAGTAATGTGTCCCACTATCGGGAGGAACACGAAATATGGATCGGCGAAAGTTTCTCGGTGGAAGCATCGCAGCGGCAAGCGGCGCGGCCCTCGCGAGTCGGGTACTGGGCGAGGCTCTCGCAGATGCTTCTCTGGCCCCGGCCCAGGAACCTGCACCGCAGATGGACGGGGCCGCTTTCCCTGACGGATTCCTCTGGGGCATGGCGACCTCCTCCTATCAAGTAGAAGGGGCATGGAATGAGGACGGCAAAGGCGAGTCAATCTGGGACCGCTTCGTCCACGCGCCCGGCCACGTCAAGGGCAGCGACACCGCCGACATAGCATGCGACTTCTACCATCGCTACCCAAACGACATCGGGATCCTCAAAAAGCTCAACCTGAAAAGCTTCCGCTTCTCCATTTCCTGGCCCCGCATCCAGCCCACCGGCACCGGCGCTCCCGATCCGAAAGGCCTCGACCACTACAGCCGTTTCGTCGATGCTCTTCTTGAAGCAGGCATCCGTCCGTTCTGCACCGTCTACCACTGGGACCTGCCGCAAGGCCTCGAAGATCGTGGTGGCTGGCCCAACCGAGACTTGGCTGGGTATTTCGCAGACTACGCCGGCATTCTCTCAAAACACCTCGGCGATCGCATCACCATCTGGGCTCCATTCAACATGCCTTGGTCCTTCACCTTCTTCGGGTACGGAGTGGGCGTGCAGCCACCCGCTCGCAAAAGCTTTCCGGACTGGCTCAAGGCGATGCATACGGTCGCACTAGCCCAGGCGGAGGCTCATCGCTCCATCAAGGCCAACTCCGCCCACGCAACCGTCGGCAGCGCCTACGAAATGGCTCCGGGATATCCCAAAACTGACTCCGAAGCAGATCGGACCGCAGCCGAGCGCTACCACGCCATGAGCAACGTGTATTTCTTAAACGCCACCATGACGGGCCAATACCCGAAAGCCTTCCTCACGGACGAGCCTTACAAGATCATGGGATACAAGTCGGGCGATGACAAAATCATGAAGGCGCCGCTCGACTGGATCGGCTTCCATTACTACTCGCGCCGCATCGTCGAAGACGCCAGCAAGACAAGCCCAGTTGGCGGCGGCGGTTCCTTTGATTCCGAAGGAGAAAACGACCCTCCGGGCGGCCGCGATCCGTATACCGGCATCCGCGTCACCATGGCCAGCGAGGGTCCGCTGACCCACGCAGGCTTGGAGATGTATCCGCGCGGCATCTACGACATGGTTATGCGCATTTCGCGCGAGTTCAACTACCCCACCATCGAACTGACTGAGAGCGGATGCGTCTTCCTGGATCCGCCCGAGCCCTCGCTCGGCGGAAGAGTGCCTGACGCACGTCGCATCGACTTCTTCCGGCAAGAGCTCACAGAGCTTGCTCGCGCCATCAAGGACGGCGCCAAGGTGCGGTCCTTCCACGCCTGGAGCCTACTGGATAACTTCGAGTGGGGAGACGGGTACGCATTCCGCTACGGTCTGACTTACGTCGACTTCAGAACTCAACAGCGGACCATTAAGGATTCCGGACTGTGGTATGGCCGCGTCGCAGCTACCAACAGGATAAGTTGAGCTGGCGCAGTGTCACAAAAACATCCTGCGTTGCCCTTGTCGTGCACGCCAGCGAGCAACAGGGTGAAAATTACAAATCCCCCCAAAAACCCCTTCGCCCGATTTACGCATCATCTCGCCGCTTGCCACCCGGCCATCACAGCTCGATGACTTGCGTGGTTCAAATCCGCTCGCCGGCAGGCTCACAAAATTACTCCTCCGGTGCTACGATGCCCACAACGCTAGCCATTCCGTCCAACACTCAGGAGGAATCGCCGCATGGGTCTATCGGATTTCCCCAGGCAGCCCCTGCCAGATGCAAACCCCGCCAATGCCACGCCGCCCGCGCAGTCTCCCGAAGAGCTGAAGGAAGAGAGCCGCAAGATTCGCCGCCTGCAGATCATGATGAACATGGTGATGCAGGTCATCGCGCAGGACACCACGCTGCCTGTGGAGGAAGCCTCAGAGATGGTCGCCGACACGCGCCGCGCCGCTCTCGCCATGTTTCCTGACAAGGAGCTGGCCTTCAACCTCATCTACTGGCCGCGCCTGCAGCGCCTGATGCGCGAGCGCTACCGGATGCAGTGAGCGCCTGCCGTGCGGCCGACGCAGCTTCGCCGCCGGTCCCATGTGCTGGCCGCTATTTGTTTTCGTTGCCTGTCAGCCGGAAGGTGATCGTGCCCCAGAAAAGCCGGGCGCGCATCTGCACCGGCAGGTGCCGGTCGTCGTCCGTATACCAGATCCAGATATTGCCGCGATTCTTCACCACGCCCGCCGCCGCCGTGGGCTGCACGCGAATCGTCTTGAACGTGCCCAGCGGCGTCTTGATCTCCTCGCGGCCTTCCACTTTGATGGTCACCGGAACATTGTGCATGGCGTCCACCAGTGGAATCATGAAGCTCTTTCCCACATCCAGCGGCTGCGACGCGGTATAGAACACGCCCGTCAGCAAATCCGTCATGCACCCCGGAATGGGCGACTCCACATGCTTGCTCTGCCCGCTCACCAGATTCTTCTCATCCAGAATCGATTTGGACTGCCCGTAGATGAGCTGCAGCGTGGAATTGATCTGGCGGCGGCCTTCCACCGTCTGCTTGCTGAACTCGTACGTACATCCCTTCGCGCGGTCGATGGACGATTGAAAATGATCGCTCACGTGAAACAGCAGGTTGATCGCCCCGATGGTGTCCGCGCTGGCCGTGATCCGCTCGCGGTCGCCCATCTGCTCAAAGCGCACCACTGCCGTTCCAGCCGGAAACACGCGCCAGTCCACCGAATAGGTCAGCGTCTGCTTTTGCGGAAAGCTGAAGCCGGGGCGAGGCGGCGCAAGCTGCGGAAACTGCTGTGCCTGGGCCACGGCGGCAAAGGCGAGGGCACACAAAATCGTCTTCACCGTCCTGCGCTTCTTCACCGTGGGGCCTGGCTCCTTTGGAATCTTGACTTTCAGGGCGCGGAAAATGCTCACCGCGGCCCATGCACAAACATGCTCAGAGCCGGCCGCAGCAAGAGCAGGCAGAGATAGAGCAGTGCGGCTCCTATAAGTGCATTGTACTCGCGATGCCGCAGGTAAAGCTCCAGCGAAAAACTGCCTCCCGCGCCTTCCTCCCGCGCCACCGGAGCGCGCGCCGCCGTAAGCCGCGGAATCAGCCGTGGCACACGCCGGCAATACGCATCGAAATCAGGAAACGTCGCCCGCAGAAATCGCTCCTCCGACGCAATCACCGGCACATAAATCACCAGGAATCCCACCGCCAGCACCAGCGCCACCGGCCAACTGCGCAGCGCCACCGCAAACCCCGCCGCCATCAGCATCGAGCCCAGATACAGCGGATTGCGCGTGTAGGCATACGGCCCCGTCTGCGTCAGCTCGCGATTCTTTTTCACG
>JAJXXG010001180.1 GCA_021781255.1 Acidobacteriota bacterium | reverse complement strand
CGGCCGACCCGTGACGGCCGAACTTTTCCATGCATTTCTGCGCGAGCGGCTCTTCCATCCTGGGGCGCTTGAGGATGCGGCGCTTGCCGCGCGCTCAGCGATATCAGCGCACGCGCTTTGAGTGCGGGGCGTTTTTTCCAGTCGACAAATCCTGTTTGGCAGCGAGCGGTGCAGCGAACGAAAATAGCACCATGGACGCAACCTTGCGTTTTGCCCTGAAGACGACGGCTGAGCCCACCGGAGTAACGCTGAGAGAGCTCCCAACGAACAGAAGAAAGACTGCACATGGTGCGCGGTTCGGGAATGGGCTATGTGGGTGGGTGCTGTGATGGATCCGCGTGATGCCATGAGCGGGGAGCAGCTTGAGACGCTGAGCAAGGTGTTTGCCGCGCAACTGATGGCGTGTCTTGAAGAGTGCGCGCGTGGACGAAGAGGGCTGTTCAGCGACCTTGAGCTGACAGAGGGGACAGACGAGAGCCATGCATGGCCTGAGGCTGCGCGTCTGCGCGAGCTGGCGATGGCTTTGGAGGCCATCAGCAATCAGGCGGGCGAACCGAACGCATTGTGCAGCGAGTTTCTTGAGTTGTGCACGATTCACGGAGAGGCGAATCCGGGCGAGGCTCGGCTGGCAAGAGAGTTTTTGGCGCGGATTGAGCGCGGCGAAGTGGGCGCGCCGACAGAGGAGCGCAGGCCATGGTGATGCTGCGGGCATTCTGGGCGCTGGCGGCTGGGTTTGCCGCCGTGATGATTGTCGCTCTGGGGCTGCGGGCAATTCTGCAGTGGCTTGTGCCGAGCATGACGGAGATGAATCCGTTGCCGGGCGCGAGCTACACGATTGTGAATGTAGGTGCGTCACTGCTGGCTGGCGCAGCCGGTGGATATGTGACGGCGGTTGTGGGTACGGGAAACCCGATGATTGAAGTGCTGGCGCTGGGGATTGTAGTGCTGGCATTGTCAGCGCTGAGTGCGTTGCAGGCGAGGGGAAAACAGGCAATCTGGTATCTGCTGCTGCAGGTGGCTATTTCACCGATGGGCGTGCTGGCCGGCGCTCTGCTGCGAATGCGCGTGCTGGGGATTCTCTAGCGCGATGCGAAAAGGAGGGACCCCATCCTTCCGGCGGATTCGTTCCACCTGGCCCAGAGCCGGCAAGCATGGCGCCTGCGTGGCCGGACCCTGGAAGGATGGGGCGTTTGGCAAGTCGGCGCGTTTTACCAGCGCACGCCGAAGGTGACAGGAATGATCTTGGTTCCAGCGCCAACGGTTGTGGTGCCGAGTCCGTTGGGTTGAGTGGTGACGGCCGGAGTCAAGACGTCGAGATAGCGGACTTCCGCGAAGAGCTTCATGCGGCTGTCACCATAAAGGCCGCCGAGGCGATGCGTGAAGCCTGCACCGATGTTCCAGCCACCCTGGTTGCTGGAGAAGTGGCCGACGACAACGTTGGTGATGCCGGGATAGCAATAGAAGTAACTGCAGTATTGTGTGTAGGCGGGATTGGTGAAGCTGGAGACCTTGCGATAAAAGCCGCCGCCGCCGGTGACATAAACGCTGTTTGTGCTCTTGGGAAAGAGGTCGAAGACCGGGTCAAGGGTGAAAGACCAGATGTGCGCGTGCCCACCCTGTGCTCCGGTTTCCGCAATGAGCGCGCCGGGAAGTTTGTCGCCGATGAACTGGTACTCGAGAAGCAGGCTGAGATAGTCATTGAAGCGCTTGCCTGCGCCGACTGTGAAGTTGTAGCCCCAGGTAATGTAGGGCGAGGAGGCGTTGGTGGGCGCGTTGAAGCCGCCGCCCGCCTCAAAGGCAAGATTGCTGAACCAGCTTTGGCGCTGTTGATAACGCCCATTCTGTCCGGCTGCCGCAGCACCGCCCTCTGGCTCAGGCGCGGCGGGAAAGGCTGCCAATCCAGCCGCATTGTCTGCAAGGAGCGGCTGAAGCGAACTGGACTGAGAAGCAGAGGACGAAGCGAACGTGGCATTGTAAGAGGAGCTGGAGGAGGAGTTGGACGAGGAGAACTGCGCACTTGCCGAACCAATGGCCAACGACGCCGCAGCAGTAAGAACAGTCACTTGCCGCAGAAGCGGCAGCCAGGATTGGGTTGACATAGCTTTACCTCAAGGTCGAATTGTGAGTAGCGACCGCGTTGACCCTCGCGCAGTACGCTTTGTCGAGTTAGACACGAATTACCCCCGGGGGGTTGCGTTCAGCATGACATAAAAAGCATGATTGCGCTGAAGATGCCCCCTGAAAGGATAGCTGTGGATGCTGGGCGGCCTCACATTTGAGGCTGCAGCATATTTGGCGCGAATCCTTTCGTAATGCCCAAACGGATTGACGTTTGTATCCCATGAAGAAGAAGTCAACTCACCATTGGACGCCGGGATAGAGACTAGGCAATCGCACAGCGCGGTATTGCAGGGAACCTTTTGTGTTGGCCTGCCAGACGAGCTGCGGGGTGGAACCGTTCAGATTGAGCTCCTGTACCTGGGAGCCACCGGAAAGGGCGCAGAAGTCGGCTTCGAGATCGCCATTTTGCATGGGACGCACGTCGCCACCGAAGTAGCTGTAGAGGCTGGGCGAAGGGTTGTAGTGGGTAACGAGAGTGGCGGTTCTGTTTGCCTCGTTAATCTGGTAGACCGAGGCGGTGGAGTAGCAGGCCGGTTCATTGGTGGTGCCGCAGATTCCACCGTCGGGCGTTGGCCGATCATCGCCGTTGTCCATGACGCCGAGCTGAAAGACGCCGGTGGTGTTGGCGGAAAAGAAGGCAGGGCCGTGCTGCGAGTAGAACCAGTCAGTGGGATCGGTGCCATTCTGGAGGGTGAAGTCGCCACCTTCGCCGAGCTTCCAGAGAATGTTGCCGGAGCCTGCACCATCTTCATAGTCGATTTTGATGATCCAGTTCTGATGACGCATGGAGAAGAGGAGGTTGTGATCGTCTGAGGAGTAAAGCAGCGCGTTGCCATGGGTCCAGTCTGGGAAGAGATAAGGATGACGATTGATGTCGAGGTGATCAAAGGTGTTCCAGACCCAGACGGGTTGGCCGCTTTGGTCGACGTCGACGATCACGTCGCCGAGGACGCTGGTGGTGCCGGGATAGCCGGGAAGATTGGTGAAGGATTTGTAGTGCGAGGCGAGAAGAATCCAGTGGCCATTGGGAAGCGCGAGGACGTCGTGGTGAAAGCTGCCGAGATTGAAGTTGTAGCCCTTGGCGGCCAAAGCTGCGGAGAGCTGAGAGAGCGTGATTTCGCGAATGGTGTTGCCGGCGAGGTCGATTTCGCGCACTGCGTCAATGGTGCCTGACTGGATGGTGGTGCCGTTGAGTACGGCGGATGAGGCGTAAGAGATGAGGACGATGAAGTGGCCGTTCGGCAGCAGTTTGATGGGCTGGACGATGTCCTGATCCGTGCCTTTGGTGTAGGTGTAAGTCCAGATAACGTTGCCCTGCAGATCAGTGGCGAAGGCCTGTGCGCTTTCATGCGGAATGGCCGTTTCGAACATCTCGATTCCGGATTGCGGGGTTTGGCCGCTGGGCACGGTGATAGTAAGGGGCGCAGTTCCGGGCGGAGTGCCGGCGGTGAAGGTGCGGTCAATGTCAGTAAAGGAGGAGCCGTTGTCGAGGGTGACATTGGCGCGCATGTGATAGAGGGTTTGTGCGCGCATGCCTGCGACGAAGATGCTGACCTCGCCGCCGTAGGGCGACGGAGAGGATTGCTGCCAGGTGTTGAGGCCGTAGGTGGTGTCAGGCCCAAACTGGATGCTGACTGTGCCGGGAGCGGGGAGATAGATGGAGTATGTGGCGACCTGCGGGTTTGAGGTTTGCGTGACGATGCCGGGCGCGATGATGGCAGCGACGGCGGTTGCGTAATTCGTCGTGGGCGCGTTGGCGTCGGCTGCTGAGATGACGGCGTTTGTGCCGTACTGTACGCTGGCCGGTGCAGTGAAGTTGCCTGTCGAGTCGATTGTGCCGACCTGAGAGTTGCCGCCCACGATGCCGTTGACTGACCATTGCAGAGATTCGCCTGAAGGCGCCGCTGCCTGAAAGACCTGCTTTTGCCCGGGACCGATGGTGACGTATTGCGGAGAGACAGAGATGTTCCCCCCTTGCGTTGCCTGCGGAGGAGGTTGTGTGGGCGTGGGCGGGCTGGGTAAGGTCTGGTTTTGGACGGTGCTGGATGAACCGCAGGAGGCGAGCAAAAGAGCAACACCTGAAAGAACGCAGAGCGAAAGTGTGCGAAGGCACGAAGGCTTTCGCCGGAGGGTCTTATCGTGAGGGAACAATCGTGCGACCTCGATGAATGCGGTAAGGCATGATGATGAATGCGCGTCTCGAATGGCTGAGCACGCCTGATATTGAGACTGCGGAATTGGCAGAAGGGTTTTCTCTGGGCGGTGGATTTGGTGTGAATCGGCTTTTGGACCAAGTTGAGTCCGCGAAGTGGTGGGGTAAGGAAAAGGCCGGAGAGTGGCTCCGGCCTTTTGCATGTGAACGGGTTACGGATTCAGCCCTGGATGTCAAACTGCTCGGGGTGGAGTGTGGCATCGCTCTTGACGAGGATGTTGCGGCCGACGAGCTCTTCAAATTCGGTGAGCCAGCGGGCGTTGTTTGACTTGAGAACCTTGACGGTTTCCGGGTGGACGCGGAGCAGCACATCTTCGCTCTCAAAGTGCTTCCGCATCTTGCGCAGCTCGATGTAAATCTCGTTGCAGACTGTGGTGGGACTCTTGACCATGCCGGTGGCCTGGCAGATGGGGCAAGGGACCGAGAGCGTGCGCTCAAGCGACTGCTTGACGCGCTTGCGGGTGATGGCAACGAGGCCGAAGTCGTTAAACTGCAGAACCTTTGTGGGCGCGCGGTCGCTCTTGAGAGCTTCCTCAAGCGCGGCCATCACGCGATGGCGGTTCTTGCGCTCATCCATGTCAATGAAGTCGATGATGATGATGCCGCCGAGGTCGCGGAGGCGAATCTGGCGGACGATTTCAGGCACGGCATCAAGGTTGGTTTTGACGATGGTGTCCTCAAGCCGCGCGGACTTTCCAACATATTTGCCGGTGTTGATGTCGATGGCGACGAGAGCCTCAGTCTGGTTGATGACGATGGAGCCGCCGGACTTGAGCCAGACCTTGGAGCGCAGGGCCTTGGAGATTTCGTCCTGAATTCCAAAGTGTTCGAAGAGCGGCGTCTGCTTGGTGTAAAGCTTGACTCGGCGGACGAGCGAGGGCGAGAAGCGGTTGAGGAAGCGGACGATGCGTTCGTAGTCATCCTGCGAGTCAACCCAGATGGAGGAGAAGTTGGCGCTGACCTGGTCGCGCAGGATGCGCTCGATGAGTGAAAGGTCGTGATAGATGAGCGCCGGTGATTTGGAGCTTTCCGAGCGCTGCTTGATCTCGTTCCAGAGATGGATGAGGAAGCGAAGGTCGGCGCGGAGCTCCTCCTCAGATGCGCCCTCGGCTGCGGTGCGTACGATGAAACCGCCGGAGGCCTCACCACGCTCGCTGATGAGAATGCGCTTGAGGCGCTGACGCTCTTCGTCTGAAGCAATTTTGCGGCTGACGCCGACATGAGAGACGGTGGGCATGAAGACAAGGAAGCGACCGGGAAGGGCGATGTGCGAAGTGATGCGTGCGCCCTTCTTGGCGATGGGTTCCTTGGCAATCTGCACGAGGATTTCCTGACCGGGTTTTAGCAGGTCAGAGATGATGGGCAGATCAGAGGTTTGTGCGGAGCGGCGCGAAGGGCCGCGGCGATTGCCAGCGCTTTGCGGGCCGCGTCCACGACGGCCGCGCGTGGCCCGCTCACGGCGCTCACGTCCGGGTGTGGAGGGCCGGCCATCAGTGGATTCGGATTCCTCAGCGTCGTCATCGATGTCCTCTTCTTCGCCATTCTTTTCGTCAAGGTCGAGATCGATGCGATGTTCGAGCTGTGCCTCCTCGAGCATTTCGCCGATGGCTCCAGAACGAATCTGCGACTGGAGGGTCTGCTCCTCATACTCGTCGAGATCGTGTTCCTCACCGTGATGGGTGTGCGAATGGCCGGGAATTTCGTATTCTTCGCCCTCGATGACTTCTTCTTCAACGAGGCCACTTCCGGGTGCGAATGCGGAGACGTTGGAGACGGATGCTGACGCGGGCTTCGACTCGCCCGCCGGTTCTTCGGCGCTGACTTCTTGCTTCTTTTTGCTGCCGCGGCCAAAGAGACGGAAGCCGGTGGGTGGAATGGGGTCGACGCGGTGCGAGGCCTCGGCATTGGGCTCTGTCTCAACGGATTCGGTTTCGTCCTCGACGGTCGACTCGGATACTTCGGCCACTTCATCCGCCGTGAGCTCCTCCTCAATGACTTCGCCCTCTTCGGCGGATTCCGGTTCTTCGACCGACTCCTCAACTTGCTCTTCGCTGGCGTGGAGGGATGTGGTTTCGAGTTCGGCTTCGGGCTCGAAGGTTTGTTCCTCGACGACCGCGTGCTCCGCCTCGGTGCTCATTTCCTTCGCCGGCTCCAGTTCAGGCTCGGGCGCGCGGTTGCGATGGCGCGAAAGGGATTCGCCGGGGAGCAGGCCAACGCCGTCCCACTCGAGCGGCGCCTCAATGAGCGTGGAAGGGCGCGAGGTGACGGGGCGAGCGGGTGCGGCTGCGGTCTGCTCGGTCTTTGGAGCGGCTATGGGTTCCTCGTCGGTCGTGCCGCCGTATTTCGAGAGCGACTCACCGGGGAGAACAAAAGAGGGTTTGCGCTCTGAGCGGCTGGAAGTGGCCTGGGCATGAATATCATGCGAAGGTTCGGCATCGCGGCTGCGCCGGGTTTCGACGGACTCCTGCTCGAAGTCTTCTGCGGGGGCTTCAGACTGCGCTTCGGGGGACTGACCGCGGCCTCCGCGACGGCGGCGGCGTCCGCGCCAGCGCTTTGCGCCGGCTTCGTCTGAGGACTGCGCGGATTCGTCAGAGGTCTCAGGGACAGCGGCGAGCTGCACCTCGGTTTCTGCATCGGCGGCATCAGCTGAGTAGGCTTCCTCGCGCGTTTGCTGCT
>JAJXXG010000633.1 GCA_021781255.1 Acidobacteriota bacterium | reverse complement strand
GCCGCGGTGGTTCTTGTCGAAAGCGACGGAGATCCCATGGCGCTTTCTCCCAAAGGCGCCCGCGGGATTTGGCAGCTCATGCCGGACACCGCCCGCCGCTATGGTTTGATCGTGGACACGAGCGAGGACGACCGTCTCGATATCGAAAAATCGACACGTGCTGCCGCCGGCTATCTCCGCGATCTCTATTCCGAGTTTGGCTCCTGGCCGCTGGCGCTTGCGGCGTACAACACCGGCGAGATGAATCTTCAGCGGGCCATCGATCGTAGTCGAAGCAGCGACTTCAATATCCTCAGTTCACTGAGGCTGCTGCCCGTCGAAACGAGGCAGTACGTCCCGGCAGTTTTTGCCGCCGTCACGCGATTGAAGAACTCTACGACAGCGATGCAAGCCGCAATGCGTTGGGAGCAGAGTGCCGGAACAGTCTTTGCCATTGCAGCAGGCAGCAATCGAAGCGATGCGAAAGCCCTGACGCATGAAACGAGTGCTGAATGAAGAGTTCAAGTTTTGCGAGCACGCCTGAACAAGGAGGCGAACCGGATGAGTCATCATCGAATCAGGACCAGATCCACAGACAGTTCCCTTCGCAAACAGTGGCATGTCTTGTGGCCCGTGCTGGCGTTTCTCGCCGTGCCTCTTCTCTTGACGGCTCTGGTGATGGTGAAAGCGTTCTCGTCCGGGCATCCGCAAAAGCTTGCGGCAGGGCGGGATCTTCATCTCGACGTGGCCGGACTGCCTATGAATCGGCTGCATCTGTTCCAGACGACCGTTTCCGGGCACAATGTACAGTTCGTCGTCGAGCGAACACAGGGCCAGATTGTTCATGTGGCAGTGGCAGCCTGCCGGTTCTGTTATCGCGAACGGCGCTCGAACCAGGTGCAGGATGGGGCGGTCATTTGCGGCCGCTGCCGAAGCTCCATGGATTTCGAGTCATCCGAAGCTGCGGGGCATGCGAATCGATGCAACCTTGTCGAGATTCCGCATCAGCAAACCCAGCAAGCTCTGACCGTCATGGCGCACGACATTGCGCAGACGGTCACGAAACTGGCTCAGCAATGAAAAAAACAAATGAATTCCAGGTACGCGCATGTTCGTCAACCATTGAACCGCATCGCACAACCCCACGAACCTCAAGGAGAATCAAGTGAAGAAGAATCTCATACCCGCTCTCGCTGTCCTCGCGATCGTAATTTCCCCCGCTGTTTCGCGGGTCTATGCGTCTCAGCCTCTCGAAGGAGTGATTAGCGACTCCATGTGCGGCAGAAAGCACATGGCAACCGGCAAGACACCCGCACAGTGTGTCGAAGAATGTATCCGGAACAACTCCCACTACGTGCTCGTCACCAGGAACAAGATCTACAACCTGGATGGGAAGCTGCAGGCAGTAGCTCCGTTCGCCGGTAAGCGCGTGCGCATTGAGGGCGCGCTCGATAGAGACACGGTGACGGTTGAAGCTGTCCAGGAGATCAAGCCGGCGATGCCAGCCAACATGTCCATGTAAGGCAGCGCGTCAGATGATCACACGTCAATCTACCTGTGATTGCTGTCACTGACCATGGATGAGCGTCTCGAAGAGGATGGCAGGTTAATATGAGGTATTTTGTCAAATCCGTTGCCAGCCTGGTGATCGCGATCATTGCCATTGCACCCGCGCTGCCCGCGCTGCCCGCGACTCCCTGCGGTCAGCCTGCGCAATCCATGGCTTGCTGCGGCCCCCATTGCCCGATGATGTTCCGGACAATGACAACCCCGGCGGGCAGCAGCTCCAGCAGAGCCCTTGCCCGCACTGCCTGCTGTACTCCTTCTCCGCGCCCCATCACTTTGGCCATTCTCCTTAACGGGCCACAGAACTCGCTGGACCCGGCAATTGGGCATACGATCCCGGTCGAAGCAATCCTTCCGTTTTTCCGGGTCGCGACGAGCGGTTCGCCTCTGCCCGGCCGAAACTGTACCCGACGGCTGCAGGCCGTTCTCTGTACCTTCCTCATCTGAGTTTCTGTCCACAACAGCATCCCCGGGGCCACACGGAACCGTGCTGATCCCGCATCTGGCGTGCGGGAAAGCCGAAGCGGCTCCGCGGGCTTTCTCTGCCAGTTCCAGATAAGAAACGAAAGTCGCCGTTGGCGTTGACCGGCTTTTGCCCGTGGACGCAGCGGCCGGCGTTCGGTAGACCACGTTCGGACAGAAAAGGATCAGGTTATGAGATTCAGAAGGCATCTTGGCATCGCTTTCGGGGCAGTCGTGTGGCTGCTCCTGACCGCTGCTCCGCGTAACGCTCTCGCCGTGCCGCAGTACGCGCGGAGATATCACTTGAAGTGCTATGCCTGCCATACCATTCCACCGGTGCTTAACGAGCAGGGTTATATGTTCCAGCGGCTGGGACACAATCTTCCCCCGTCCCTCGATCCCAACAGTGAGATCGAGCGGATTATCGATCTGGTGCGGAAAGAGCCCGAATGGAGGCTCACCAATAACGCTTCCATGGCAGTTTCCGATTTCAACTTTTCCGCGCAACGGTCGACGGCTCAGGGACAGGCCCCGACATCCACTTCAGCCATCCAGGTTGGTTCGTGGAACGCGTATTTTGGAGGCTGGATCCCGAACACCCAGTTCTTCTACTACTCCGAATTTGACATCGTCACCAATGGGCAGACCAATCCGAATATGCCCAACGCCCACATTGGGTATGTCGGCGGCAATGCGAAAAGCAGTTGGTATGCGACCGTGGGACGGGAGCATCTTCAGGTGACTGAAGGAACTCGCGCCGCGGAGGTATACAGCCTGCTTCCGGCTGCACCGCTGATTTTCGAGAACCGGGGGCCAACCAACTTTGTGCTCGACCAGTCGCCGGTCGCCGCCGAAGCCGGTTACACGCGGGCTTTGTCGAAATATCGGGACATCTTCGGGGTCAACGTCAAAGTGACGAACGGCGATCACGCTGACGGCAGCGAAATTCTCACCAGCGACTCCACCAAGAACAGCAAAGACGTTTGGCTCGATGCCGACTGGTGGTATGCGCCGGAAAGCGGCGTCAGTTTCGTCACCTATCAGGGCCAGAAGAACCAGATTCAGAACTCCGGCCTCGCCAACCAATTCACTTATTACGGGCGCATCCGGCGCGAAGGGGTGTTCGCCAACTACATGATCGGCAGGGACAAAGTCGACGTCCTCGGCGGCTATCTGCACGGCAACGACGATTGGGAGGATCCCGTCACCGGCGCTCCCGGCAGCTATCTTTCCAACGGATACTTTGCCGAGATCGATTACTACGTGCAGCGTGGCTTTGCGTTGGCGGGACGATACGACCGGCTGCGTCAGGATGTGACAAGCGGCATTCACCCCACCAATCTGGAGCAGTGGCAGACGGGTCTGGAGAAAGCATTCACTCCTGAAGGAAATATTGTGGGGCGTCTGGCCGTTGGAAACTTCCACGGCATCGACCCGGTAGCGTTCACTTCCAGCGCCAATCGAACCTATGAGGCGGATATTCAGTTCAACTTCTAACGGCAGAGACGAGGAATCGGCAATGAAGCAAAATTGGTTTCTATCGAGTTCAGCTCTTGCGGCATTGGCTGTTGTGTCGGTCTTTGTCGCGCAGGCAGCTCCGCCCCGGCATCATGGCGCAGCGGAATCAACCGTCAACGTCAGTACCTATCCTCCCGGCATCCAGCATGGCTTCCGGGTGTTCGCCGGCAAATGCTCAGAATGCCATGCGCTGTCTCTGAGCCTGAATGTGTCGCGTTCCGAGGTGGGCTGGACACAGGAAGTGCGCCGTATGCAGGATATGGCCAGCTCGCGCATCAATGACCGCGAAGCCGGCGAAATCGTAAAGTTTCTGGCTTACTACGATACGCATAAACCCGGCGAACAAAATGGCGCGGGTGGCTCGGATGGTGTGCCTTCGGGCAGGGATCTGTTCGATAAACTCAGTTGCTCAGCCTGTCACTCGATTGCCGGTGCGGGGAACAGCAGTTTTCCGCTGGACGGGATTGGCAGCCGGAGGACGGCCAGCGAGTTGAAGAAGCAGATCCGGTCTCCGGCCGCTGGAGGCGCCATGCCTGCCACGACGGCTTCCGAAGCGGAAATAGACAGCATGGTCTCTTATCTGGTCACCCTGAAGAGCCGGTGAAGCGACGAAAGCCGTCAACACAACCGCTGCCCTGCTGAAGGAGGGCCGAAAGCGTTCGGCTCTCCTCGATTGGGGGAGGTTCACGAGTGCCTCATATGCGCCACATCATGCCTGAAATGCGGCAGAGACACACGACACTTCTTCTGGGATTGCGCCGTTTATCTAACCTTACCTCATCGTTCGAATGGCACGGCATTTGCTCTACAGAAGGTGTACGGCTGCGCCACGCGAAAATTCGGTTATCCAAAGGGGGACCTCGATGAAGCCTGCGAAGCATGTTCAGTCATCATTCTTTCCAGCAAACTGGTGGAATGAGCAGGAAATGGAAAAATGGAGAGCCCGGCCGGCGATTCGTCGAGCGGCCAGAGCGAAGCGCCGATGTATCGGCGTAACTGGCAAGGAGGAGGTAGGCAACTCGCTCGTGAGAAGAGAACCGCCGGTGCGCATCGTTGCCGTTTCCGCAGAGCCGTTTTGTGGCGGAGAAGAGTTTGCCAGATCTCTTGCCGCCAGGCTCGGATGGCAATGCATAGACTCCGCAGTGCTGATCGGGCGGGCGGTGGCTCGCGGTGGCAACCGAATGCAGTTGCAGGCGGCGCTTGAAGGGCGCCGCCTGCGCGAGCGTGAGCGGCGAGCACAGATTCTGCTTCTTCAGGCAGCACTCGGCGAGCTTATCAAGGATGGGAGGGTAGTTTGTCATGGTATCGCGGCTGACCTTCTGGACCTGGAAGCAGGTGAGGTCCGCAGAATTGCCGTCGTTACGCCCTACCAGCACCGAAGGGCCGCTGTCGAAGAAGACTTGAAGCTCCATGGCGCAGAGGCCAAAGTATTTCTCAATGAACACCACCGGGCACGCCGCCGCTGGTGTATGTACCTCTTCAACAGCAGGTTGGGGTTACCTCTTGGATACGACCTCGCGGTAAATTCGTTCGAGATGGGTCTCGACGCGGCGTTGGCGGCGACTTGCGAGATGATTCGCAGTTCTGGTGCAGACAATTCAACTTCTGTCCGGGACTTCGTTCTTGCGACCTCGATCAGGGCCAGACTTGCTACCTGTCCCGAGACCGCTCATCTGGATCTTGATGTTGAGGTTCAGAACGATAACGCCATCCTGCGCGGACGGATGAAAGACAGCAATGAGCTCGAACTCGTCAAGCATGTGCTTCTTCCCCTCTTGCCGCAGCAAAGCATGGATCTCAGCCAGATTCAGGTGGTTGGTGGCGCTCAGGCTTCCAGTGCAATTCGTTTCTGGAGGCGCGGATCTTTCAGGCTTCCCCTCGCGCCTCGCCAGGCCCGGGCCTTTGCAGGACTCGGAGGGCTGGCGGTTGTTGCCCTCGCCGGGTTCTGGTTTTCAGGGCGCGGGCTGCACCCTGCAAACAGCGGTCTTTTGAACCTCCAGGGAGTGATTACAGACTCAACTTGCGGCTTCTCCCACCACGAAGCACTGCCGGCGGCCGACTGCGTGCGCGCCTGCGTCAGAACTCGCGGAGCCAAATATGTGCTTAGCACGAGATCCCGTATCTTCACGCTGGCGGACCAGCGGGAGGGCGAGGCAATGGCTGGACAAAGCGTCGTTGCCACCGGGTTTCTGGATGGCGCGACCGGGAATCTGCTGCTGCGCTCCGTGCGGGAGGTTGCGCGCTGATGCCTCTGCCCCAAACCTGCAACGCGGCCATTCGTCCGGAAGCGTTTGAATCCGGACGAAGGCTGTACTCCCGGCTGGAGATGAGAGATGCGCCTCCATCTCTCTCGTTGACTCATCCGGCGAGAGCCGGGAGTCGTGCTCGACAAGTGATTTGAGTCACATGCAACCGAGAAACGGCATTGTTCAATGAAAAGCACAAGAAGGCATGACAAGGTGCTGTTGAGTGGTACGACAGCGAGCGCTCCGCAACCACGTGCTGTTTCTTCCTCAGGAGAACAAAAATGAATCACCACCAGCCATCCTCTACGCATAATACTGCCCAGTACAGATTAACCACCGCCGCAGCAATCGCCTGCCTCGCCCTCTTTCTCGCATCCGTGTTGACGGCATGCGGCGGAGGGAGCACAGGGACAGGATCGAATCCGATTTCCACTGCAAAGACGCCTGTCCAGGTGAATGTGGGCGATTCGCCCGCCGACTGGATGCTTGCGTTCTCGATGAACATCACCTCAATGTCTCTGACCGGAAGCAATGGATCGGTCACCGTCGTGTCTTCCTCGACGCCGATGGAAATGATGCACCTGATGGGCACGATGCAGCCGCTGGCAATGGTGTCAGCGCCTCAAGGCACTTACACAGGTGCTTCCATCACGATCGGTTCCGCGACCGTGATGTATATGCACCCAACTTTGGTTCAGGCGACGATCGCCGGACCGATGACGGCAAATGTGACCTTCAGCAGTCCGATTACAGTCGGGTCCGCGCCGATGGCGATGGGCTTCGATCTCGATCTGGCGAGTTCCGTGACCGCTGGTTCCGGCGGCAGCCTCAGCATGAATCCCGTCTTTCACGTCAGCTCCGGGATGCAGGGCTCGGGGAACGCTCTCGATCCCTCCGATGGCGGCATTCAGCAGATGATGGGCATGGTTTCGAGCGCATCGGGCAATTCCTTCGTCATGACCTCGATGCAGGCGGCACAGAACTTTACCTTTGCAACCAACTCCTCCACCGTGTTCGACGGCACCAGCATGAGCATGATGTCGAGCGGCATGCTGGTAATCGTGGACGCCACGATGCAGGCGGACGGGTCGATGCTTGCAACCAAAGTACAGTCAATGATGGGCTCCGGCGGGACCATGGGCGGGGGAATCATTACCGCGGTGACGGGTCAGCCGCCTACCTCGCTCACCATGGTCATGCAGAACGGGGCCGGCACTTCGATGATGTCGTCTGATTTTGCCGCAGGCGTCACGATTGA
>JAJXXG010000549.1 GCA_021781255.1 Acidobacteriota bacterium | reverse complement strand
GCTTCATCGAACATCTTGCGAAAGAAGGCGAAGGCCTTGAATACATTCGCCTTGTCTACGCAGCTCAGCTTGCCCGGCCGGCCGCGCGCCTTGCGGCGCTCGGCGAGGTGAAAGGAAAATTCGAACAGCCGCTCGGAGGTCTTGCGCGTGATCACCAGCGTCTCGCGTGCTTCGGTATCGGTGACGACGCCCTTGCCCATCGACGCAAACAGGCCTTCGGTGGATTCCCTGATGACGATGAGATCGATGCCGTGCTGATCGGCGCCGACGATCGGGCTCGGCACACCCGGGACCAGCCGCGCCTCACGCGCCATCGCAATGATGCACGTCGAGGTGCCCACCACATTCACCACATCACCCTCGCGAATGTGCGAGCCAACCGCATCCCAGTGCGCGTCAAAGGCGCCCACCGGAATCGGAATCCCGGCATGAAGGCCCAGCGCCTCGGCCCACTCCGCACTCAGGTGTCCCGCCACGCGATCCGAGGTCAGGAACTCTCCGGCCAGTTTCTCTCGCACCCCCGCCAGCAGCGGATCGACCGCGACCAGAAACTCCTCCGGCGGAAATCCTCCCCAGCGGGGATTCCACAGCCACTTGTGCCCCATCGCACAGACACTCCGCCGCACCCTGGCTGGCTCGGTCACGCCGCACAGCGTCGCGGCCACCATATCGCAGTGCTCCAACGCCGTTCCCAGCCGCGCGCGCTGCTCCGGATTGTGCCGCAGCCAGTGCAGCAGCTTGGCAAATCCCCACTCATGCGAATAGACGCCGCCGCACCAGTCGATCGCCTCCAGCTTCATCGCGTGCGCCTTCGCGGTAATCTCCGCCGCCTCAGCGTGGGCGCGATGATCGCACCACAGGTAGTAGTCGTCCAGCGGACGCATCTCGCCATCCACCACAATCACGCTTGACCCGGTCGTATCCAGTGCCAGCGCCGCCACACCTTCGCCGGCAATTCCTGTCTGCTCCAGCACGGCGCGCATTGCCCGCACCAGTGCGCGCATCTGCTCGTCGTGCGACTGCGTGGCAAAGTCCGGATCTTCACGGCGGCGGTGCAACGGATACTCCGACGAAGCCGTTCCAATCGGTCCACGCTCACTGTGTACCAGCGTCACGCGCACGCTCAGCGTGCCAAAGTCCACTCCAGCTACGATGGGCATTCCATCCTCACGATCCGGTTCGCGCTTTTCCCGGTACAAAAACGATTCCGCACGCGATGAGCGCAGTCTATCGAATCGCAGCGCTCCATGTCTTCACAGACCCGGCAA
The DNA here is from genome assembly GCA_021781255.1 of Acidobacteriota bacterium. Next base: position 5,767 of record JAJXXG010000549.1, on the reverse strand, counting down.
GCCACGCGCCGTACACTGAGTCTGCCATGCAGATCACCCTCGCCCACATTGGCGCGCGCACCCAGCGCACCGGAGCAAAGGCCGCGTTTGAGACGCTCACAGCCCTTTACGTCGAGCGCATCCAGCCCTACCACCCCGCGAGCACCCAGCTTTTCCGGACTGAGGATGAGCTTCTCGCCTGGTTTACGCGCCAGCACGCCCGCTCCCCCGCCACACTTGCTTTGGCCGACAGTCGCGGGCGCACGTTCCGCTCCGAGCAGTTCGCCGCCTGGCTCGGTGCCCGGCGCGACTCCGGCGCGCAGCACCTCGTCTTCGCCATTGGGCCTCCCGACGGCTGGTCCGAAGCAGCACGCACCCAGGCCCAGCTTCAGCTCTCTTTTGGCGCCATCACAATGGCTCACGAACTCGCTCGGCTCGTGGCCGCCGAGCAGCTCTACCGCGCATGTACAATTCTGGCTGGACACCCCTATCACGGCGGCCACTGAAGTCAATCTCATCCAGCATCTTCTGATCGGATCATGAGCGAATCTCGACAAGGTCTCATCCTCATTCACACCGGCCCCGGCAAAGGTAAAACCACGGCCGCTCTCGGCGTTGGCCTGCGCGCCGTCGGCCTGGGCATGCGCGTTCTCATGCTTCAGTTCCTCAAAGGCTCCTGGCACTACGGCGAACTCGACGGGGTCAAAGCCTTCGGAGACAACTTCGTCCTCAAGCAGCTTGGCCGAGGCTTCGTCAAAGTCGGCGGTGCGGAAACCGATCCGGAAGATATCCGCATGGTCGAGGCAGCCTGGGACGAAGCGCGCGCCGCCATTCTCTCCGGCGAATGGGATATCGTCATCCTCGACGAGATTAATTACGCCATCGGCTACGGCATGCTTGATCCCGCCCTCGTCGTCGAAGCGCTGCTCGCTCGCCCGGAGATGGTCCACGTCATCCTTACCGGGCGCAACGCCCACCCTTCGCTTGTCGAGATCGCAGACACCGTCACCGAGATGCGCGAGGTCAAGCACGCCTACCAGAAAGGCATTCTTGCCCAGCGCGGCATCGAATACTGAAGATCAGGAGAAGGCACATGGACCAGGCACAACACTACCGCTGGAGCGACCTGCCGCTCGAACCCATGAAGACCGGCATTGATCGCCACTTCGTCGTCGGCACCGATACCATGCTCGCTCGCATCCTGCTCGCAAAGGACGCGCACGTGCCTCGTCATAGCCATCCCAACGAACAGATCACCTACATCCTCTCCGGCGCGCTCCGTTTCGTCTTCGATGACCGTGAAGTTACCGTTCGCGCCGGCGAAGTGCTTTGCATCCCGCCCAACCTTCCACACGAAGCCTTCGCCCTCGAAGACACCGTCGATCTCGACATCTTCCAGCCACCTCGCGCCGACTGGCTCAACGGAACCGACGCCTATCTGCGACGCTGACGTCGGCCCGGGCCGTTCGTCCGGTACAATGGGTAGGTTATGTCCTGGTTCAAGCGAGCAGATTCCAGCGTAGAGGGTGCGGCGGAAAGCGAAGAGTCACGCGTCCGCACGGAAGGTCTGTGGACCAAATGCGACGGCTGCCGCCAGATTCTCTTCAAGGCCGACATTCAAGCGAATCTGAACGTCTGTCCCAAGTGCGGCTACCACTTCAAGATGGGTGCGCGAGAGCGCATTGCCCATCTGCTGGAGCCGGGTTACACCCTCGTCGATGGGAATCTTGAATCCACCGATCCGCTTCAGTTTGTCGATCGCAAGCCCTACCGTGAACGTCTCGCCGCTGCCCAGCATCAGACCGGCCTGCGCGACGCCATCGTCAACGCCGTTGGACACATCGGCCCGCATCCGGTCGTCGTCAGCGCCATGGAATACAGCTTCATCGGCGGCAGCATGGGCGCGGTTGTGGGTGAGACCATCGCCCGCGCCATCGACCGCTGCCTGGAGACGCGCAGCGCGCTCATCATTCTTGCCGCTTCCGGCGGCGCGCGCATGATGGAGGGCGTTGTCAGCCTCATGCAACTGGCCAAGATCGCCACCGGCCTGGCGCAAATGGACGACCTGGGCCTGCCTTACCTCTGCGTGCTCACCGACCCGACCACCGGCGGCGTCACCGCCAGCTTTGCCATGCTCGGCGACCTCAACATCGCTGAACCTGGCGCGCTCATCGGCTTCGCCGGACCGCGCGTCATCGAGCAGACCATCCGCCAGAAGCTCCCCGAAGGCTTCCAGCGCTCAGAGTTCCTGCTCGAACATGGCTTCCTCGACGCCGTCGTTCCACGCGCCGAACTCAAAGGTTACATCGCCCGCGCCCTGGACTTCATGCGCTGAGCCGCGCCGTCGCTTCGCTCACCGGCATCGCTTCCACACGGTTCCCCGCTTCCCCTCGCAGCGCATCGCCGTAGCCCTCATACACGCCCTCGAAGACCGCATCCCAGGTGGCTGTCAGCGCAAACCTGCGCGCATTGGCCCGCATCACCGCCAGCCGCTCCGGACCTTCCACCAGCGCTTCAACCGCCGCTGCAAATTCCGCATCCGGCGCAATGCATCCCACCGGTCCTCCCACTACACGCGCTGCCTCGCGCACAATCGTCGCCGGGCCGCCATCCGGCGTCACAACCGTCGGCACTCCTGAGGCCAACGCCTCCAGCACCACATTGCCAAAGGTATCGGTATGCGACGGAAATACAAACAGGTCCATCGCCGCGTATGCTGCCGCCAGCGCCTCACCGCGCAACACGCCGGCAAACTCCGAATCCGGCATCCGTTCGCGCAGCATCGCCTCTTCGCTTCCCTGGCCCACCACCACAAACCGAATATCCCGCAGCCCGGCTGCATGAAGCTGATCGTGAATCGCCGCCAGCAACGCCACGTTTTTCTCCACCGACAGCCGACCCACAAACCCCAGCGTGAAAGCTTCCGACTGGCGCCGCCGCCGCGCCGGAGTGAACAGGCTCGTATCCACGCCGCGCGGCATACGATGGCATGGTCGTCCGGTCAGCCCGGTCAACTGCTCACCCAGCGCCTCGCTCGGCGCGAACAGCACCTGCGCCCGTGCATACAATTGCGCAGTCGCCGCCAGCGTCCACTCTTCCACCATGCGGCTCGCCGTGCGCGGCTGCTCGCCTGGCAACAGCTTAAATAGCCACTCCGATCGCCGCGCCAGATACTCGTGCACATTCGTGTGCCAGCTTGCCGCCAACGGCAAACCATGCTGCGCGGCCACCGCCGCGCCCAGCATTCCCAGTTCGCTCGGCCCGGTGATGTGGACCAGCGTTGGCGCAAACTCTTCCAGCACGTCGCCAATCGCCGGAATGTGGCGAGCATACGCCGGATCGAAGCTCAGATCTTTCTCCAGTGCAAATGAAAGCACCCCGCGCGGCAGCTCCAGAGTCCACACATTGCCTTCTCGCCGCAGCGCCGGGCTGCGCTCCCCGGCTCGCACACACAGAAACGGCAGATTTCGCCTTCGCGCAAAGGCTTCAAAGTGGCGACTGGTATGCGCCACTCCATTCACCTCATGAAACGAATCAGGGAAATACGCCACGCGCGGCAACTGCGCGGTGAGGGAGAGAGAAGACATTGCGGACTCCTGATGGCTGCAAACAGGCGCACAAACCCTGCGCCCCTGCGGTTCGGGCCTTGGTGGATACTTCCCGGATACTTCCCTGACCAGAGATTGCTGTTTCTCCGCGACGGCTTCTTAGGCCGTCTCGCGCTCGCCCAGTTCAAAGCGCAGCTCGTCGGCATCACTCCACGCATAGCGCAGACTCGAGCTGAGCGGACGCCGACCCAGCGACCGTGCCGTTGCCAGAATCATCCGCATCGAGCGCGGTGCCTGACCCCGCGGCCAGATCGCGCTCAACGGGCGAATCTCGCCGCTGGCATCCGGATGAAAGACGCGATCATCCCAGCACTGCGAACCCAGGGGAAACTCTGGAAAATCCCGTATCGCATCGATCGTCGATTGCAGAATGCGCATCTTCCACGGCTCAGCATACTGCGGCATGAAGAGCACCTCGCTGCGCCGCTCGTAGCGCACCTCGTGCACAAACTCCGTGAAGCTGCTCGCATTCGTCAGGTTGATGTTCGCGTTCGCTTCCACGCCATGCCGGTCGCCGCCCGCCACCAGCAGCATATTCCACTGCTCGGCCAGCCGCCGCGCCGCGCGATTCTCCGCCCAGTTCCGCAGCCCGTTCAGCTCCAGTGCGTGAAAATAGTTGCCGTACTTCAGCAGAAACTCATTCGCCAGAAAGTTATGGCGATCCCGCCCGATCAGATACAAATCCCACATCGGATGGTTCAACACCACCAGCACATCGCGTTCCTGATTCAGTTCCGCCAGAATCTCGCCCAGTTGTTCGTCCGCCGGATTCGCCGTAAACGCGTTCAACCTGGCAATCCACTCCGCCGCTCGCGCACTTGGCAGATTATGCACACCGATGTGAAACGACTGCACCTCACTATAGGGTGCCGACCACTCGACCGAGATCGGCACATGCTGCGAACGGTCCATCGTCCGCAACATCAACGGTGCGCGAATGTCGTCATGATCCGTGATGGAGACCAGCGAGCGCAGCCCCAGCTTTTCGATCTGGCCGCTTTCCAGATCCCACGCCAGCTTGGGCGTCAGCGGCGGCGTCCAGTAGCTGCGCAGCCAGTCAATGCGGATGCCATGACGATCCCACGATCGCCGATCCAGATATCGCATCAGCGGACGCACAAACCCATATTGCGCCGTCCAGTCCGCCACAAAGGAAAGCGTCTCCTGCGACTGGTTCGTGTGGCTGTGCAGCGAAACGCCTGTTGAGTATTTTTCAACGGGGCGAGGGTCGCGCCAAAGATATGAGATCGAGGTTGATGGCATAGGGTCGGTCGTCCTCCTGATCCGCTCAATCTGCGGTTTCAGTATCGCCGTCCACTCATCAACAGACCGTGAAAACCCCGCGAATTTCCGTTCAATCGCAGCGTTTCTCCGGACTTTAGCCGGACTAAGTACGTATTTTTCGGGTCTCTCCGACATTCTGACACTCACAACTTCCCAGCCTGCGACCGAGTCCTATCGTCCACTATACGTTGGTTTTGGCAAATTCCGGACCAAGAAATGCTTCGATTTGGATGGCCGGTTCTGCCGAAGCAACAGGCTCTGCTGAAAGATGATTTGCCGTCAACCCATCCCGCAGCATCGCAAACGCCTCTTCTGGCGTATCGGCAAACTGGAAAAGCTCGACATCCCTTGGCGAAATCGATCCGCAATCGACCAGGGCATTCAGGTTGATCACACGCTTCCAGTACTCTGACCCATAGATCACCACCGTCATCTTTTTGGCCAGTTTGTGGGTCTGCGACAGCGTCAACAGCTCAAACATCTCGTCCAGCGTCCCAAATCCACCGGGAAAGACCACCAGCGCCTTCGCCAGATAGGCAAACCACAGCTTCCGCATGAAGAAGTAGTGAAACTCGAAGTTCAGCTCCGGGGTAATATACGGGTTCGGATGCTGCTCAAACGGCAGCCGGATATTCAGCCCAATCGACTTGCCACCCGCCTCATACGCGCCGCGATTGGCTGCTTCCATAATCCCCGGTCCACCGCCTGAGGTAATCACAAACCGATGCCTTCCCGGTGGATTCGACGGCACCGTCGCGGCCCATCGCGTCACCATCCCGGCCAGTCTGCGCGCATCTTCGTAGTAACGCGCCATCTCCACCGCCGCCACGGCCCGGTGCCGCTGCAATTCGCTCGCGGAACCTTCTTCAATTGACAGGGCTGTCGCCGGCTGCTCT
>JAJXXG010000675.1 GCA_021781255.1 Acidobacteriota bacterium | reverse complement strand
TCACCCGCAGTCGCACGCCACGCGAGAGAAGCGTGTTCAGCTTTTCCAGAGCCACAGTGCCCGCGCCTACGAGCAATCCGGGGCGCCCCGCCAACCTCAGAAACACCGGCTGCAGGTTCATCGCGCTCAATCTCGCACCGCGTGTGGTACGCGGCCGGTTGGCAGGTCGCGTTCCACCGGTGCAAGAGCCTCGCCCGCAAGAAATCCGCGCAACTCATCGTTCGTGTGACGGCTGAACCATACCCGCAGATTTTCGTCGGTCACGCGTGTGATCAGATATTTCCGCAGCAGGCGCGCGATTGCCTCAGGTACCAGCGTTGCCGGCGTCCGATATCCCACCGGCCGCGAGATCCCCGCATTTTTTCCTACAGATCCGCCCAGGCAGAAGTAATACGCATCCACCAGCTTGCCTTCATGCTTGATCTTCTTGCCTTCGATGCCGATGTCGGCTATCCAATGCTGCCCGCAACCATTCGGGCATCCGGTCACATGCAGGCGCAACTGCTGATCGAACTGCGGAACCTGTTCCTCCAGTTCATCCACCAGCCAGCGCGTGAACCCCTTCGTCTCAGTGATGGCCAGCTTGCAGAACTCCATACCGGTGCAAGCCACCGCGCCGCGCCAGAAGGGCGAGCCCTCGACATGCAATCCGATCGCGCCCAATTCACGCACCAGCGCAGGAGCCTTCTCGTTCGGCACGTCAATGAAGATCAGATTCTGCGCGACCGTTGCGCGCAGCGCACCGCTGCCGTACTTGTCGGCGAGATCTGCTGCAGCCTCGAGTTGTTCGCCACTTAGTCTTCCCCGCAGCACCGATGCGCCCACGTAGCTCAGCCCTGGCTGCCGCTGCCTATGGATGCCAACGTGGTCCCGCAGTGTCTCATCGGGGACGTTCTCGTCGACACCCGGCAGCAGCTTGTAGCCAAGCCTCGCCTCAATCTCTTCCAGAAATTTCTCCGGCGTCCACCCTTCGCGCGTAAACAGGTACTTGAGCCGGGCACGATCGCGGCTCTCGCGCAGCACCTGCTGGTCTCTGAAAATCTCCGTAATCACTCGCACAACAGGCAGAGCCTGCTTCGGCAGCACAAAGGCATTCAGCCGGACCGCAAGGTGCGGTTCATTCGAAATCCCGCCTCCAACGCGCAGAGAGAATCCAACCTGGCCGTCGCGCTCCGCTCCAGTCAGCGCGATATCGTTGATCTCCGGATAGCAGCACCACGAGGGGCAACCCGTAACCGAGATCTTGAACTTGCGCGGCAAGTTATAGAACTCCGGATTGGCCGTCAGATGACGCGCAACCTGGCGCGCGATTGGCGAGGCATCAATCAATTCATCGGCCGCAACCCCGGCCAGCGGGCAGCCTGTCACGTTGCGCACCACGTCGCCGCATGCGCCTTTAGGAGAGAATCCGATCGCGTCGAGCGCGTCCACCACCTCCGGCAGTGACTCGATGCTCAGCCAGTGCAGCTGAATATTCTGCCGCACCGTGATATCGGCCAGATTGCGCGCATACTTCCGGGTAAGCCCTCCAATAACACGAAGCTGGCTGGAAGAGACGATGCCGTTCGGAATGCCGATGCGCATCATGAACCAGTCCGACGCCAGACCCTCGCCGCCCTTTCCGCCGGTAGCGCCGACTCCGTCGCCCTGGGTGTAAATCCCCCACCACTTGAAGTACGCTGAAGCCCACTCCGGCAATACGCTGGCTCGTCCCTCCCGCGCGAACTGACGAACCTCGTCAAAGGCCTCCCAGGGATTCTTCTCGCGCTTCAGGCGCTCCATGCGCTGGGCTTTCGTCTCTTTTTGCGGAACCTGGCTCATCGTTTTCCTTTATCCGTAAAATGTTTTTGCTGCAAAAATGGAATGCCCGCGTCAGCTTAAAGCTGTCGCGGGCATCGGGAAGCCGGACTAAGATCTCTGGACTCAGACCGACACTGCCAGTGCCACGCGCACAGCACGCGTACAGCACCGACAACAGGCCTTCATGTCCATGCACATAATATAGACTGAATCGCTCCGAATTGCAAACCCGATGTAGCCGTGTCGTCAAGCCGACCGTGCAAAAACGCGGAGGGTGCGATGGATGGCGAGGTCTGAATAGCATAAAAAAGGTGGTGACCCCGGGAAGATTCGAACTTCCGACACGCAGTTTAGGAAACTGCTGCTCTATCCACCTGAGCTACGGGGCCACTTTTAGAATGAGAAGCTTGCAGACATTGACAAAACTTTCCCCTCACCGTTCCTCACACCGCCAAAATCGACTCGTAGCCGATAACCCAGGCGCACGCAGCAGGTGAGAGACGTGAGCACGAAAACATCACAATACCAACAGGGTAGCATCAAGAAGCCGCGCAAAGCGACAGCCGATGCCTGCCCGGCAAGGCAAGCGCATTTCAAAACATCTCCAATAGCTCGTCGAGGAAGTGGTCAGCAACCCGCGCATTTGCACTTGCCACGCAAGGGAGCCTTCAAGCCATCACCCTCAGCTCGTGAAATTCATGCAGCGCGGCATTGCCGTTACGCGGATCTTCAACACCCTCCCATACAAACGAAACGGCTTCAGAATCGCTTCGCTCGCCATGAAATCCCCCTGCAAAGAACTTCATGTCATGACAAATCCCTTGCGGAAGTGCCGACTCCGGTTCAACTCGGCTGCCCATGAGATTGCCTTGGCGGATTCGCAAAAGAGCAGCCGGTGCGCAATGCATCTCGTATAGACTGATAACAGCGAGTCATGCCGGCTCCGCGCAGTTCACCGCGCCCGGAGTCGAGCCAGCACCGCGCCGTTGAAGCCGTCCTCCACCGGTGGACGTGAGCAGAGACAATCCCAAAAGGAGAAACACCCGACCATGGCCAAAATTGCCAAGACCGGCGACCGCAAGAAGATGATGGACACGACGAAGTCCACAGACTGCCCCAAGTGCTCGAAACCCACGCGCATCGTCAAGCGCGTCAAGGACCGCGAGCGCGGCGTGCCGGGAGGAGTTTATATCTCGTGCTCTGCGTGCGACTTCTACGAAAAACTCTAAGCTCAGCTTGAGCTGCGAATACGAAAAGCCCGGCCATCCCGCCGGGCTTTTTCACGTGCCGCACAGAGTGGCCGGCGCATTGTTTTTCAGGCGCTTATTTTGGTTCCGGCTGGCCGCGTTGCCCGAACCGCGGTCCAGTGGCCGGCGGACGCATGCCATTACACCGCAAGGGCCGCAGCCATCTCCGCGACAATCGCGTCTGCGGCTCCAACAGGATCGGCGGCCTGGGTGATCGGACGGCCGACCACCAGGTAACTGGCTCCATCACGCAGCGCGGCGGAGGGGGTGGCCAGGCGCTTCTGGTCGCCGGCATCGGAGCCTGCCGGGCGAATTCCCGGCACCACAAGAACGCCCTCAGGCCCGGTGAGCGTGCGCACCGCGGCCACCTCCTGTGGCGAGCAGACGAAGCCCCGCAATCCTGCCTCGCAGCCCATGCGGGCCAGCAGCGACACCTGCTCGGCCGGGGTGCGTTGCACGCCGGCCGCGGCCAGTTGCGCGGCGTCCATGCTGGTGAGCACAGTCACGGCCAGCAGCTCCGGCGCATCATGCAGGCCCGCAATTGCCGTGCGGGCCGCGGTCAGCATGGCCGGTCCTCCGGCGGCGTGCACTGTCATCATGCGCGCTCCCAGCCGCGCCGCAGAGCGCACTGCGCCCGCGACGGTGTTGGGAATATCGTGGAACTTGAGATCGAGGAACACCGAATGCCCACGCGAAGCCAGCGCCTGAACCACATCCGGGCCTGCCGCGCTGAACAGCTCCAGGCCCACTTTGAACCACTTGCAGACGCCTGCCAGACGGTCAGCCGTCGCTTCCGCAGACCGCGCATCCGGCACATCGAGTGCGACGATCAGGCGTTTGCGTGCTTCTTCGGTCCAGTCAGGCTCTGCGGCGCGCGTTGAAACGAACGCAGGTTTCAGGCGTTCAGGGATCGGCATACTGCAATGCTAATCGATGGGAGGGTGCCGGTACGTCCACGGCCGGCCCTTGCACGCGCGCAGCCGCTACCATGGTAGTGAGGAGCGTATTTTGAATACCGGAAAGAGAGCCTTGGGAATATGGTTCGCCGCAATCGTAGCGTTTGCTGGGTCTTTGCAGGCGGCAGCCGGGCCCGTGCATACCAATCCGATGAACTACGATCCTCAGGTGCGGGCGGCCTACGCTCGTTTTTATGACCTCGATTTTCCGGCGGCGGTGTCGCGCTTCGAACAGTTTCGCACCGAGCATCCCGGCGACCCGCAGGCCACGGCCTATCTGGTGAATGCCCTGATTTTTCAGGAGCTTTACCGGCTGGACCTGCTGGACACAACGTTCTATGCCAACGACGGCTTCCTCACCGGCCATCACGCCACCGATGAGGATCCCCGGAAGCGCAGTCAGATCTTTGCCTTGTGTGACGAAGCGGTGCGCGAGGCGGACTGGCGGCTGAGCAAAAACCCTGACGACGTGGACGCGCTTTTTGCCCGCGCGTGGGTGCGTAGTCTGCGTACCTCCTATGTAGCCATGGTGGAGCGCTCATTTTCCGCCGGCTTCCACACCGCCACCAAAGCCAAGGACGATGCCGCGCGGGCGCTCGAGATCGACCCCGACTATGTGGATGCGAAGCTGATTACGGGCGTTTATCAGTATGTTGTCGGCGCGCTTCCCTGGCCTTTCAAGCTGATGATTGGTTTTGCCGGCATCACCGGATCAAAGACCACCGGTCTCGCCATGCTCAACGATGCCGGCCGCCGCGGCGTGCTCACCAGCGTGGAAGCGCGCACGGTGATCGCGCTGTTCCTGCGCCGCGAGGGCAGGTACAACGAAGCCATCCAGGTGGTGCGCCAGCTCAAAAGCGAGTATCCGCGCGACTTTCTTTTCTGGCTGGAAGAGGCCAACCTGCGCAAGGACGCCGGCGAAGGCATGGGCGCGGTGGATGCCTACCGGCAGCTCCTCGCCGACGCGGCGCGGCCCGGATATTTTGATTCATCCAAGCTGGAGCTGGCTTACTTTGGCATGGGCGATGCTCTGCGCGGCCAGCGTCGTTATGTTGACGCGGCGCAGGCATACGAGCACGCGGCCCTGACCCCGGGTGTCGGGTCGGAGCTGAAGATCCGCACGCTGCTGGACGCCGGCGAGTGCCGCGACCTTGAAGGCCAGCGCCCGCTTGCTTTGCAGGACTACCGCGAGGCCATCGATGCCGGCCCTGCCACCACCCGCGCCGGCGAGGCCAGGAAATACCTGCGCACGCCCTACCGGGGCAACTGAGCGGCTCGGTGCCTGGGTTCACCCGCGTCTGGGTGTCGCCGCATTCTTGATTTCGTGCGCCGGGTTGCCTGTGGAACCAGATGCCCGCGAATCTCGTATCCTCGGATGAGTTCGAGCTTCATCCGGGAGGACCGGCGATGAACGTTTTCTGTCAGCACTGTGGATCGCAGCTTCCAGCAAGCGCGCATTTCTGCTCAGCCTGCGGTACGGTGATTCCCGCGGCGCAGCCTATGCCCGGCCGCACGCTGATCCGGCCCCGCGCCGGCCGCCAGGTCGCCGGCGTGTGCCTTGCGCTGGCCCAGGCCAACGGATGGGATGTTGCCCTGGTCCGCATCCTGTCCGTCATCGCCCTGCTCTTTTCCAGCGGGCTGATCGGCGTTGCCTATCTGGCCCTGTGGATTGGAATTCCCGAGGAGACACCTCCCGTGCCGGGGGCGTATCCTCCAACTGTATGAACGGCGTCTCATCGGTTGACGGTTCAGGCCTTGGATTTACCGACGCAGGAAGCGGCCCCGCGGTTGTATTTCTGCATCCCACACCTCTTGATCGCGAGTATTGGCGTCCGCTGGCCAGGGAACTCGCCGGAATTCGCGCGGTCGTGCCCGATCTGCGCGGCCATGGCGTCTCCGAACTGGGCAACGGGCTGCCGGTGGGCGGCTTTAGCCTGGTTCCCGATGCCCCCGTCCTGACCATGGAGCAACTGGCCTCCGACGTGCTCGCGCTGCTCGATAAACTTGCGCTGCAAAAAGCGGTATTTGCCGGCTGCTCCATCGGCGGTTATGTGCTGCTGGAGCTCTGGCGGCGTGCGCCCGAGCGGATGACCGGTCTGGTTTTTGTCTGTTCCAAACCCCAGGCGGATGCGCCGGCAAATCAGCACCGCCGTGCCGAAACCATCCAGCGGGCGCGGACCGAGGGCGTGACCGCGCTCTTTGACGGTATGGCGCAGAGCCTCCTTGGCGAAACGTCACGGCGCGAGCGCCCGGAGATGGTGGCCGAGGTGCGCGCGCGCATGACGCTCACGCCGGAGGCCGTGGTAGCGGTGCAGGCGGGCCTGGCCACGCGCCCCGATTCGGTTCCCACCGTAGCGTCGATCCGCGTGCCGATTCTCGCCGTTGCCGGCGCCGAAGACGCCACGGCCACTCCCGGGGAGATGGAAGCTTTCCGTGCGGCGCCGGGCGGCTGCGAGATGCACGTGCTTGGCGGCGCCGGCCACTTTGCTGCCTGCGAGCAGCCGCGCAAGGTCGCCGCATTGATGGCGCCGTGGCTGCGGCAGTTCGAGCTGTAAGCGCAACGGAACCCGCGCGAACGGCGGTAGCCTCTGGCTCGGAGCGCCCGCACCGCGCAAAAGGCGCTGCGGCTTCCATCCCGGAGTTGCGCGCCGCTGTTAAAATCGGCCACGAAGAGAATTTCGTTTCTTCCGGAGCCGTCAATGCGTGATCCACTGAACCCCGCCCGCCGCAAATTCCTCCACGCCGCGCCTGCAGCCGCAGCCGCCGGCCTCACTCTGGCCAACGCGTCGCTGTTTACCGCCGCCGCCGCAGCCCAATCCTCCGGCGCGCCGACCGCCAACTTCAAGCTGTTCAAGTCCGCTGAGATCGCCGCCGACATTCAGGCTCTTGCCGCGCATTCTGGCAATAACAATCTCGTCCAGGAAAAGACCGTGACCGTGGTGCTGACGACGGAAAAAGAGAAATCCGCGGCCGAGTTCGAGTGGCACGAGCATCGCGACCACATCTTCCAGGTTCTGGACGGGGCGACGGTTTATGA
>JAJXXG010000804.1 GCA_021781255.1 Acidobacteriota bacterium | reverse complement strand
TCTTGGTGTTCCACCTGAAGCGGAAAAAGCAGTACAAGAAGATGCAGGGACACCGGCAGAACTTTACCGAGGTGCGCATCAAGGCCATTGAGGCCGACGGCGTGACCTACACCGCAGCCAAGTAGGCGCGGAAAGAATTGAGAAGGGGATTCGGCAATGGCACATAAAAAGGGTGGAGGCAGCTCCACAAACGGACGGGACTCAAATGCACAGCGGCTGGGCGTAAAGGCCTTTGCCGGCGAACTGGTAACAGGCGGCACGATCATCATGCGCCAGCGCGGCACACGCATCAAGCCAGGCGCGAATGTGGGCATCGGCTCGGATGACACGCTGTTTGCGAAGGTGTCGGGTAAGGTGAAGTTCTCAGACCACGGCAACCGCGGACGCTTCGCGTCGATCGAGCCGGTTGCTGCTGAGTAACTGACGACGGATTGAAGCAGGAAGGGCCGCGGCGTTGCCGTGGCCTTTCTTTTTTTGCGCGCGGAGCGCGAGAGCGGCGGGCAGTGATGCGAAAAGGGCCGGACCCCAGGGGGATCCGGCCCTTTGCTGCTTTTGGCAGCCTGGCGCAGCTCAGACCTCTGACTTGGACTCGGCGCTTCGCAGATTGCGCGTGAGCACCTTGTCGACCACCTTCTCGACATCGGAGAGGAAGGAGCTGTTGGCGGGCTGCTGCATGGCGATCTGCGTTCCATGGCCAAGGGCCGCGGCGATCTCGTTCCAGCGATAGATGGTGGAGTTCGCGGGCATGGTTACGGGCTTGCGGGCCGGCTCAGGCAGCGCGACGTAGGAGACCCAGATGATGAGCGAAACGAGGATGAGCGATTCGTTGAGGAACTGCAGGGGCGAGGTCAGCGAGGAGTTGCCCGCGAGCAGCGCGCCGACGATGAAGTCATTTGCGGACATGAGGCCGAAGCCGAGGGCGAGACCGAACGACATGTCGCGCGGCGAGAGGCGCAGCGCGTTCATGCTGAGGCAGAGGAATCCGAGCAGGCAGAGCTCGAGGATGCTGACCGACCGCATGAGCGAGTAGGACACCTCGGTAATCAGCAGCGCGCTTGGCTTGGCGAAGGAGACCGAGGTGAGGCTCACGATGAGCGAGACGAGCGCAGCCCAGCGGAAAACCACGGTTCCAAGCTTCAGGAGGCCTTTGAACGACGAGATGGCGGAGCGGAAGATCTCAATGCAGACGAAGAACAGCGTAACGGCGCTGGCGACGTAGACCGACCAATATGCGTAGAAATATGCGGGGAAATAACTGTGCCCCCACGGCTGGCCCTGGGTGTACAGGAGACTGAGGAGCACCGGCATGGAGACGACGCGCAACACGAGGTATGTGCTCATCGCAGGAAAGCGATGATGCAGGCCTTTTGTCCAGAAGACGAGTCCCAGAGCGACCCAAAGAGCGAACTCAGTTGCGCTCATTAAAGTCATAGTGAAATCTAAAGGCATAAAGGGCCCTTCCATCCTGAGGGTTTTGTCAGGATAGCGCCTTGAGCCTGAAGAATTCAATTGGAAAGTGCCCTAAAGTCATAGCACTTTTGTGCTATGAGTTCAATTTATCTTCCGCTGGGAATGCATTTCATTCCGGGACCGCAGCAGGGAGCGGGGAGAGTTGCAGTGGCCGATTGATGGCTGGGGATTGCAGGCGTCTTGGACGAAACGGAGGCAGCAGCAACACCGGCAACGACGACTAACAGAGCAGCAACGCGGAGAGCGAGTTTCATACTTGGTAACCCCTCATTAGAATTTGTCCACAGAAATGGCCTTTTCCCGTGTGTTGAAATCCTAGCCTAGAATTCCGAGTAAATCCATCTTTTTTCATAGAGATCAGTAGAAAAAAATGCGCATGGTTACTGACGTCACATACCGCGCAAGTAACGTAACCGGAGGTAACCATTTTAGAGGTTTCCAATCTTCACGTTACCCTGTCGTCGCTGCATGGTAAAATGAAGGCAGTCAGACTGACACAAAGCCCTCGTCTTTCAATCGGTTAATCCCCATAGTCGAGCCCGGCCCAGCATGCGGGAGCCGTTTTCAGGTGGGTCACATAGCGAAGGACCAGCGAACGGACATTTATGGCGACTGAAGCGCAGAAAATCACCCCAGTTCCTGACGGTGACGGCAGCTACACCGGCGAAAACATCAAAATCCTTGAGGGTCTTGAGGCGGTGCGGCTTCGTCCTGCGATGTATATCGGCTCGACGGGCGAGATGGGCCTGCACCATCTTGTCTATGAAGTCGTGGACAATTCCGTTGACGAAGCGCTAGCCGGATATGCGAAGAGGATCGAAGTTGTGATCCACGTGGACAACTCGATTACGGTTGTCGATGATGGGCGCGGCATTCCTGTGGACATGATGTCAGTGGGCAATGGCGAGATGATGCCGGCGGTGCAGGTGGTGCTGACGAAGCTGCATGCAGGCGGCAAGTTCGACGCCTCGACGTACAAGGTGTCTGGCGGTCTGCACGGTGTGGGCGTGAGCTGCGTGAATGCGCTGAGCCAGGAATTCAATGTGGAGATCTGGCGCGACGGCTACACGTGGGAGATGGACTTCAGTTGCGGTCTGCCGGTGAGCGAGCTTCGCAAGGCGGGCACGAGCAAGCGGCGCGGCACAAAGGTTCACTTTCTGCCTGACAGGAGCATCTTCACCACCACGGAGTACAACTACGACACGCTGGCGCAGCGGCTGCGCGAAATGGCCTTTCTGAACAAGGGTCTGGAGATCACGCTGACCGATGAGCGCACGGCGGACCCGAAGACGGGCGACTCGAAGCGCACCGAGTTCCGCTATGCGGGCGGGATTGCTGAGTTCGTGAAGCACCTGAACCGCGGCAAGCAGGTGCTGCATGAAAAGCCCATCGTGATGGAAGCAGCGCGCGACGGCGTCGAGATCGAGATCGCGCTGCAGTACAACGACAGCTACTCGGAGACGGTGTTCAGCTTTGCGAACAACATCAATACGGTGGATGGCGGCACGCATCTGTCGGGGTTCCGCACCGCTCTGACGCGGACGATCAATGCCATCGGGCAGTCGCTGGGTCTGTTCAAGGACATGAAGGAGAACCTGAGCGGCGATGACGTGCGCGAGGGACTGGTGGCGGTGGTGAGCGTGAAGCTGCCGCAGCCTCAGTTTGAGGGGCAGACGAAGGGCAAGCTCAACTCCGATATCGCAGGGATTGTGCAGGCGTTTGTGAACGAGCGGCTGGGGATGTTTCTGGAACAGAATCCGCCGGTGGCGAAGCGCATTATCAACAAGGCGATTGAAGCATCTCGCGCGCGCGAGGCAGCGCGCAAGGCGCGCGACCTGACGCGGCGCAAGGGCGCGCTGGACGGCGGCGGCCTGCCGGGCAAGCTGGCCGACTGCAGCGAGCGCAACCCTGACCGCTGCGAGCTGTATCTGGTGGAGGGCGAGAGCGCGGGCGGCACGGCGAAGCAGGGCCGGGACCGGCGCTTCCAGGCGATTCTGCCGCTGAAGGGCAAGATTCTGAATGTAGAGAAGGCCCGCTATGACAAGATGCTGGGCCACGAGGAAATCCGCGCCATGATTACGGCGCTGGGGTGCGGGATTGGCAAGGACGACTTTGACCCGGCGAAGATCCGCTACGGGAAGATCATCCTGATGACGGACGCCGATGTGGACGGCTCGCACATCCGCACGCTGCTGCTGACGTTCTTCTTCCGCCACATGACGGAGCTGATCAAGCGCGACAACATCTACATTGCGCAGCCGCCGCTCTACAAGATCAAGAAGGGGCGGTTTGAGCAGTACATCAAGGACGACCGCGAGTTTGTGAAGGTGATGGTGAACCGCGCGTCGGAGGGCATGGTTGTGCGTCACGGCGAGACGGCCAGCCGCATCGAGGGCTCCGACCTGACCCGCTTCATGGGCATTCTGAATGAGTACCTGGGCTTCGTCGAGCAAGTGGACAAGCGGGTTCGCAACGAGAAGCTCACCGAGCTGCTGGCGCGCGCGGAGCTGGTTCACCGCTCCGATTTTGCATCGAAGGCCGAGAGCGAGGTTCCGCCCAAGCTGGCCCAGCTGCATGCTGAGTTGACCGAACGGGCAGACGAGTTCCAATTCAAGGTGAGCGAGCCGGTGGAGGACGAGGAGCACCACACGTGGTCCATCAGCTTTACGGATGCGCAGGGCGCAACGCGCCGCATCGACTGGACGCTGGTCTCGAGCCCTGAATTCCGGCAGATGATGGCCAAGTACACGCTGATCAAGGAATTTCTGGAGCCTCCGTTCCTAATCGAGTTTGCGAACAAGGCGTCCGCAGTGGAGACAGCCGGCGAAGAAGGCGAAGATGCCGAGGGCGCCGAAGCGCAAGTTGAGACAAAGCAAACTCGGCGCGCGACGCGGATTCCGCGAGAGCCGGTGGAGAAGCAGACGGCGCGCGAGCTATTCACCTACATCGTGGAGCAGGGCAAGAAGGACTACCAGGTGCAGCGCTACAAGGGGCTGGGCGAGATGACGTCTTCGCAATTGTGGGAGACGACAATGGACCCCGAGCGGCGCACGCTGCTCTCAGTGAAGCTGGAAGATATCGCCGAGACTGAAGCAATTTTCACCACGCTGATGGGCGAGGACGTTGAGGCGCGCAGGAAGTTCATCGAGGATAATGCCCTTGATGTAAAGAATCTGGACATATAGGCTACAAGGCGTGACCGGGGGGTGCTGACGCGCCCCCTCATTGCAGGAACCGTAATCCGTAATCCCCCAATAAGGAGCTCGCGGTATGAAATTGAATAATCAGTTTGTTCCCTTTGCAGCGCTGGCGCTGGCAGTGGCATTTTCAGTGAGCGGATGCAAGAGCACCACGCAGCCGGCCGATAACCAGAATGCACAGCCTTCCGCACCTGGAACGGCGCAGACGGGCCAGGCGCCCGGACAGCCTGGACAAGCAGGCCAGCCGGGCCAGGGCGGGCAGAATGGTCCCTCGCGGCCCTCATCGCCTCAGCAATATGCGGGTGGCGGCGGGCAGCAGCCGCAAGGACCGCAGCAACCTCCGCCGCCAGCGATGGTGGACCTGCCTGCGGGCACGCATCTGCGCGTGCGCCTGGATCAGGATCTTGGCTCGAAGATCAGCCAGGCTGGCGACAGCTTCAGCGCGACGATCGCCGACGATGTTGTGGTGGACGGGCAGACCGTGATCGCCAAAGGCGCGCGCGCCGAGGGCACGGTGATTGACGCCA
Source organism: Acidobacteriota bacterium (assembly GCA_021781255.1). Next base: position 1,851 of record JAJXXG010000804.1, on the reverse strand, counting down.
AGCCGCTGGGCCGCTTCAAGGGCGGCGCGTCACTGGCTCTTCGGCTGGAGCGCGTGCAGGCCGCTTCGGGCAGCTATCCGGTGGCTACCAGCACCATGTCCAAGGTGGAGCAGGGCAAGGGCAGGCGCAGCGCTGAGTTCATTGGCGGCGGCGCAGGCCTGGGCGCACTGATCGGCGGACTGGCCGGCGGCGGCAAAGGCGCGCTGATTGGCGGACTGGTTGGCGCAGGCGGCGGCACGGCAGGCAGCGCCTTCACGGGCAACAAGCAGATTCTGCTGCCGGCGGAGACGCTGCTCACCTTCACCCTGGAGCACTCGGTCCACATCGCGATGTAGCGGTTGCGGCCGCGCGAGGATTTTTCGCGCGCCGATGAAACAGATGCCCACCTTGAGCGCAGATTGAACGCGCCTGAGGTGGGCATCTCTGTTTGCGGCCACTGATCACGCGCTGCGATAGCGTCGCCGCGCGTGGTGCTCAATCTCATCTTTAGCGAGTGATAGGCTTCCCTATGGAGTTAAAACAAAGGAGGAAGACGTGCGTATTTCTTTGCTTCACTTTGCCGCAATCGTACTCGCCGCAGGAATTTCACCAGGAATCACAGTGCAAACACAGGCCACTCCACCGGCGCAGCAGGCGCACACAACGGTTGGAGGCGCGCCGCAAAGCTTGCCCGTCACGGACCCGGCTGCCGATCCTAAAGCCGTAGTCGTGCTGGGCAAGGCACGATTCACCGTGCTGACGCCGCAACTGATTCGCATGGAGTGGGCAGCGGACGGGAAGTTTGAGGACCACGCATCGTTCGTGTTCATCAATCGCAAACTGCCCGTGCCGAAATTCTCAAAAGATGTGACAAATGGCGGCGGGAAGCTGGTGCTGAAGACGGACGCGCTTGCGCTGACCTATGCGCCAACCGCGACCGCCGACGGGCGCTTCTCGGCAGACGATTTGAGTATTGAACTCACCGTAGACGGCAAGCCGGTGGTGTGGCATCCGGGGATGACGGACCCGGAGAATCTGCAGGGAACCACGCGCACGCTGGATGGCGCGCTGGGCAGCAAGACCAGAGAGCCCATTGGCGAGGGACTGGTATCGCGCTCAGGATGGGCGCTGGTGGACGATTCGACACGGCCTCTGTTTGACTCGGCCGATTTCCGCTTTCTACAGGGAGAAAAGAGCGCGTGGCCGTGGGTGATGGAGCGGCCTGCCGGCGCGCGCCAGGACTTCTACTTCTTCGGCTACGGGCACGACTATCGCAAGGCGCTGGGCGACTATGTGCGCGTGGCCGGGCGGATTCCGCTGCCGCCGCGCTTCGCCTTTGGCGCGTGGTGGTCGCGCTACTGGGCGTACAGCGACCAGGAGATCGAGGAGATCATCAAAGGCTTCCACGAGAATGACACGCCGCTGGATGTGTTTGTCATCGACATGGACTGGCACATCAACCGGGAGCAACTGGAAGCAGCCGGGCAGGTGGACAAGTCTGGCGAGAGCCTGGGCTGGGGCGGGTACACGTGGAACAAGCTTCTCTTCCCTGACCCGACACAGTTCCTCGGCAAACTGCACGCCGACGGGCTGCAGACAAGCCTGAATCTGCATCCGGCATCGGGCATTCAACCCTGGGAAGCGGCGTATCCGGCGATGGCAAAGGCCATGGGCATTGACCCGGCAACCCGGAAATATGTGCCCTTTGATCCGACCGACAAGAAGTGGGCAACGAACTACTTCAATCTGGTGCTGCACCCGCTGGAGAAGCAGGGCATCAACTTCTGGTGGCTGGACTGGCAGCAGGAGCCGGACACGAAACTGGCCGGCGTGAACAATACCTGGTGGCTGAACTACCTGCACTTTACCGAC
>JAJXXG010000099.1 GCA_021781255.1 Acidobacteriota bacterium | reverse complement strand
GAAGGGCTGGCACGATGCGGCGTATGCGCGAGATCGGGTGATGCACGCAATCAAGCAGTTCGAAGACGGCAAAGCGAAACAAGCTGAGGCGAAGGGATAGAGCAGTCAGCAGGGAATAGGGACGTAGAGACAAGGCCCTACTTTGCTGCGGGTTCCCCGGCGAGTGCGCGTCGGCGGGCGAGCGGCACCGCGGTAAGCCAGTAGAGCGGCGGCCCGAGCAGGGCAATGCCAGACGCAAAAAGCAGAGACGGGACGTTGGCGAGTGCGGCGTTCGGATCGCCGAGCTTTTCAGCGCGCGAGGCGTAGAGCGCATAGGCGATGAGGAGGGTTGGGCCCACTGCGAGCAAACAGGCAACTGCCAGGTTGCCGGCTCGAAAGGGTCGCACGAGATGCGGCTCGCGAAGGCGCAGGGCAATGAGCGCGAGGAACTCGAGCAGCAGGCTCGATCCGTAGAGAACCAGGTCAATGGAAATGAGGCGCTCAAAGGGAAGATTGAGAGCGAGTGCCCAGGCAAAACCGCACACGACGAGGCTAACCCAGGGCACGCCGCGGCTGTTGCGCCGGGCCAAAACGCGCGGCAGCATGCCATCCTCAGCCATGGCGATGGGCAGGCGCGCATAGCTCATCATGAGCGCGTTGAACATGCCGACACCGCAGATGACGCCCCCGGCGGCAATGGCCGCGGCGAGTATGGGGCCGCCGATTGCGCGGCCCGCCACGACCCACGAACCTGTGGAGAGGCCCTCGGGCGAAAGGCCGGCTACCGCCATGGCTGCAAGCGGAAGAACGTAGGTGACGGCCGTGAGGACGACGGCGGCGATGATGGCGCGCGGGTAGTTGCGTTGCGGATTTTCGACATCCCGCGCGATGGTGGAAGCGTTGTCCCATCCCATGTAGTTCCACAAAGCGACCAGGATAGCTGTTGAGAGGCCGGTCCGGGCCTCTGGTCCTTCGGCAAAGTGGCCCCAGTGCATGGCGGGGTGCAGGGTAAGGCCGTGCCAGAAGCCGAGGACGACAAAAGCCGCGAAGGGCGCAACAAGCAGCACAAAGAGCCAGACAGAGTGTTCGCCGACACGCGGCGCACCGAGCAGGTTCCACGCACAGCAGATCGCCACCACAGCCAGCGACCAGAGGTAGCCGCGCCAGTCCGCGGTGAGCGAAGGGAAGAATTTTCCCAGGTACAGAACGAAGATGGAAGGATAGAGCGCCATATCGAAGATGCTGGCGGTGAGCGAGAGCCAACTCTCCTGATAGCCCCAGAAGGGCCCGAGGGCGCGGCGCACCCAAATGTAAAAGCCGCCCTCGGCGGGGATGGCCGCGGCCAGCTCGCCGATCATGAAGGCGGTGGGCAGGCTCCAGACGAGCGGCAAGAGCAGAAGGATGAGAATGGCCCAGCCGAAGCCCGCGCCGCCGAGGATGTCCTCAATGCCATAGGGGCCTCCTGAGACCATGAAGAAAGTGGCGGCGATCAGCGGCAGCAATCGCATCTTCTGCCGTGGAGGTTTGAGAGCAAAGGGCATACTTGTGAATCTACATGGGCGCGCCGGCTGCGGAAAGGAAAGAGCCGCCGCCTGGTGCAAGTTCCGGTATAATCCACTGTGAGGACCGGAGAGATGGCCGAGTGGCTGAAGGCGGCGGTTTGCTAAACCGTTGTACGGTCAAAAGCTGTACCGGGGGTTCGAATCCCCCTCTCTCCGCCAGTAAGTCAAGTAATTCCCTTTGAATTCAACAAATACCTAAAAATAAACATCTTATATGGATTCTTCGGAGTCTCTCTTTTCTCCCTGATGCTCCGTTTTACCCCCTGCTCACCCTGTTTTTCGAGCTAAATCGAGCTAAAACCACCAGCCTCAATGGTCGTTGTCGTTCGCTTCATCTCATAAGAGTTGGACTCCAGAGTCCCAAGGTAGAAGGTGGAATCGCACCCGACAGACGCATCCTCCATCAGCGCCGGGCCGGTAGCGTCTCTCCGGCTCGATGTGGCCTCCTCACCGGCGACCGGAAAATATTTCTGACGGCTTGTGGCGAAAACATGCTCCGGGTGGGGCTATATATAGGAATTCTGTCGTAGAGGCCACGAACTCAAAAAAGCGAAACCCCGCCATTGCTGACGGGGCTTCGCATAAGCGCAAATCCAGGGAGCACTGCCGGAGGGAGGACTAGACCCTTGTCCTGCGGCTGTCAAATACGAGAACATAGAAGTCCCCTTGCGAGAACACTTACGCATCTGATTGCACGTGCGGACAGCGGCGGTCTCCACCCAACCCCGGATTAGTACCAGAATTGCCGTACCCTGTCACTTGGAAAAAATACCCAACCTTTGGCGGGCGAATTCTTTTGCCGCCTTGTGCGCGGTCATGTTGGCAATTCGGTTCAATCTCTTCTCACGTTCAACGGAATCTTTGTCCTCAGGTTTTGGAAGATGCTCCGCTTCAGGCTTCTCGCTGTCGATGTGCAGATTGAGTTGTATGAGTTGTTCCATGGCTCAATCCTCCGTCTGCGTGCATTATGGCACCAAATGTGCCGGAATGAAGTCCACCAGGCACAATCGCGTGTGATCCCAATCACGCAGCGAATGGCTCCCGTTGACCTGCTCCGACGGTACCAGGCTGAAGAGATGAAGGCGTGGAAGGTGAACCGGGAAGTCGGTAATGTGAGAAATAATGATCCGAGCCTGATTGTTCGTGTGTAGCCCTGCTATATCGGTACTTGCGGTACAATCACGGCAAAATTCAAGGCGGAAGCATACTGCACCTCGAACTGTGTCCGCTTTGCAGCACGGCGAAGGCGGTGACCCTATGGCCGATGACATCTTGATGCTTATCAAGCTGGATACTGACACGATCGCTCACCTGAGCTTTATTTTGAGTATCGTCGCCGTAATAGTGAGCCTGGTGAGTGCCCTAGCTGCCATCTTTGCTGTTTTCCACTCCAAGAAGGCAACTCCCAAGGACGCACTACCACGGGTGGAGGAGAACCCTCAGCGCATTGAGCAAGTCAGTAATAAGTTTTCACGCCGCGATACTCGGGTGCAGCCGGAGGAGGAGCAGCAGGAATCCTTACAGGCTCAGGCTCTGGGTGTATCCGTCTCCGTTGAGGGTGAAGCCATGGGAGAAGTCCCGCTCGAATTACTCGTAACCCTCCGAGACTCATCAGTTCGTGTCAGCCGGGTGGAGACGCTTGGCGAGGCCGGGCATACCCTTGGCTCATCGCCGTGTAAGGCAACTGACCATGCCCAGGTATTCAAATCCATTCTTGCGCCAGAGAAGGTGAGGCAGTGGTGGGATGAGGGAGAGTCAGCCAGTAAAGGGGAAGCCAGAAGTATTCTTAGGGTTTATCTGCTGCTCGATGAAAGCGGGAGAGAGGTCCACCGTGACGTGCCGGTTTCAATTGTGGAGGGCTTGAGGAATGTCGGCATAGCTACCCTGGTCGTTTGGACTATCAAGGGGAGCACCTAGCGGATACATCGACAATCGAGGAGGTGGCACAATGTCAATCACGGTTACCACGAAAGCATTCTCACCGGGTGGTGCAATTCCCGGGAACTACACCTGCGACGGGGCTGACACTTCACCCGACTTGTCATGGTCGGGTGCTCCTGCCGGAGTGCAGTCATTCGCGTTGATAGCCGACGACCCTGACGCTCCGGTCGGCACATGGACGCACTGGCTCATCTGGAATATCCCGGTGCAAAGCATGGGACTGCCCAAGGGCGTGCCGAAAGACGAAACCCTCGGTGATGGCACTCGCCAAGGCCGGAACGATTTCCGGCGTATAGGGTACGGAGGGCCGTGTCCGCCTCCGGGAAAGCCACACCGTTATTTCTTCAAGGTGTACGCTCTTGATGCAAAGCTCGACCTGAAATCGGGAGCGACCAAAGACGAACTGGAACGGGCGATGAAGGGACATGTGCTGGCACAAGCAGAACTCATGGGCAAATACGGGCGGTAGGGAACCGTAAGCCCGTCACCCGCCCCTTTTCGTCCTCGGCCAGTCAATGCGCCAGCGTTCTTTCCCCGCCGAAGCCCAAAAGAGCCTCTTGAATGGCGTCCCTTTCGCATGATGGTAGAGAACGGCGGTGCGCTCGTAGAAGCCCCGCGTGTGCCACGAATCACCGAACTTGAACAAGTGGTAGTCGATGTGGTGACAGAATTCGTGGCACAGCGTGCTCAGAAATGTCCCAAACGATGTGACTTCTTTTTTCTTTGCGGTCCGCATCCATAACCGTATGAGCATCGTCTTCGGGTCGTAGTCGCCGAAAAGCTCATACGTCCATTCGCGCCCTTTAATCGGTCGTGCTGCGAGAACACGGACGCCGCACTCTGGCACCCGATAAATGCGGGAAGCTTCTGAAAGGAACCTGGCACAAGCCACTCGAACTCCCCTCGTCTCGCCTGTCTGCATGGCTGCTTCAATAATCTTCGCAATCTCCGGCAGCAGACCGGCGTCCTGTGGCAGGTTGAGGGTATTGATGCGGTCGCTCTCCCAAAAGCCTGTCCGGTCTTTGCCTTGAGGAGGTCTGTCGGTAAACATGACGAAAGCTTGTGTGCCAATTATCGCGCCACTGGCTCTGCGCCACTCCTGCGCCCGAGGGAATGGAAGCTTGGAAGGCGAATAGAGCGTCGGGGAACACGCGAGACAACAGTCCGGGGTTGATTGTGCCGGTCTGAGACAACTTCGAAGAAACTGCTGGATTGAGGCGACGGACAGTACGCTTCGCCTTTCCGGCTTGTTGACTCCTCTATGAAAACGGAGCTAAATTATTCTCGGACGGGAGGGAGGCCGCTGCTCAAACGATGCAGAAAAGTCCTAATGGCATTACATCCCGTGAAATGACCGTGGGCTAGGGCATTGTGCTCCAGAACCCAGGATCGCCCCAAAGCGAAGGCATTACCGCATGGGTCGCGATCGCATTCTTTACGGCAATTGTAGCCATTGCCCCGAACCAGAGGACGGCGATACTTCACATGAAGCGACGATTGAGTCGCTTGAAGAGCCCGGTTGAACGGGCAGAGCCATCGAAGGTTCGCGGCTTTGGAGCATGAGTAAAAGTGCTCGGGAAATCGCGGCAGCACGATGGCCTTAGCCCAATGAATCCACAGCAGCACGACGGCCTGGGTAATGTGACCAGGCCGTCGTTGTTTTTTGTGAAGCAGAGTATCTGATAGATGATGTGCTTCAGATGGAATCCGGCGGCTGCATTTTTCATTTCGAAATAGAGGAAACCGCAATGCCCCAATTCTCACGCTGCCTCGTCATCGATTACTCCGGCGCTGAGATCGCAGACTCAAGTTGCAAGGGGCTGCGTGTGTACATGGCCGAGCGTTCTGCCGCCCAACAAGCTAGGTCGATGCAAAAGCGGCTCACCGCCATACGATGAGCCGTCACCTTGCAACGCGGAATCGGGGGAATGCTTTCACCACCGCAGGCGCACTTCGTCACGGGTACCGCAACGCTCATCGCCGGCTTACAATCAGCCCCTGTGTAGCCGATACGGCAGACGAGCGGACAAGCAGCGCATCGCGGAATGGATGCAGACGCACGACACAACGTCTTTGATGATTCCCGCCAAGCCTCTGACCTTGCTCTTCGGTAGAAAGTTCTGTCCTACCCCAAACGCACCACAGAGTGAAGTTTTTTTAGGGCAATAATTCTCCAAAAGTGCCTCCGACAGCCATAGCGCCCAGTGCAGAGTGGAGAGGTCGGAAGGACGGTGGAGGCAGGGGTGTAAACTGGCCGTATCGACCGGAGAAACCATGGAGAGACCAATCTGGTTGGCTGTTGCCGTGGTGTCGGTCGCGGGAGCGGGCGCAATTGAATGCAGCGTGATGCCGATCCCTGAAAGGTAGCCCATGGATTTATCTACGCTTGACCGCTACTGTTCCCCCTGCTACTGCGGTGCCCTGTTTTACCGGGACTCTCGTTGCGGGGACTGTGCTGTGCTGAGAGAGTTCCAGCGGAGCAGACAGGAAAGCAGGACGCCCGTAACGATAACCGCCGCCCCTGCAAAAAAGCCTGAAAGGCGCGAGTTAAGCCCAGCAGCCCGGAGGCGCATTGCGGTGGCTCAGAGGAAGCGCTGGGCAGCAGCTAAAGCAGCGTAAAAGGCTGTGAAAGCCGCTCCGTCATGTGTATGGCAAGCGAGATGAATTAATTCTCTCGCTTCATCGGCATCGACTACTTCGGCGCTGAGAGCGCCAACTCGAACTGCAAAAGTATCTGTGTGTCCGTGCGGAAGGCTCCGGCGAACCGGCACAGGATCAGCCACCGCCCAGTCCACGCCGGTATTGGACTCGCCGAGATCTCGCTGAGTGGTTATCTGCGTGACGCACTACGCTGGCAAGCGGGGAAGAATCCGCTTTCCTGCCATCATGTAAGCTAAAAGAAGGAATCATTTTACCAGGAGGAGATTGATGGGCGGCCAAGAGCTGAAGCAGGAGATTGCCCAATACGTGAAGGATATCCCTTACGGAGTGCTCGCGTACGTGCGTGCCGACGGTGTTCCGGTGCAGCGTACCTTTGGAGCCTTTGCGTTCGACCAGGACGATATTGTCTTTTCGTCGCGCAAGGCTGCGGCCAAGGTGAATGCGATTATCGATAACCCAAAAGTATCGTTCTTTTTGGAACGAATGGATCAAGAACTAAACGGATGGAAGAGCGTTCTCTATATTGGCAAAGCCGCCCCAATCGAAGACCCTGAGGACCTGAAACGGGCGCTTGCCGCTTTGAGCGCTCGGAGCCCCTTCATCAAAGACCTGGTCGAGCGGAATGCAATGGGGGATTTTTGTTTGTTTCGGTTGCGCACCAGCGAGATCGAGTATCTGGATTTTGGCAAAGGCTTTGGGCATGTAGATAAGCTCACCATTTAAGCGCGATTCCGTTCTCTGTTTTTCTCCGGACCGGCGGGGCGGATTAAAGCCACACGGCATATAGTGTGGGGACGCCCCGACGCCGGGGCCCATGGGTAATTCTCAGCGTGGCGTCCGCTGCCTGCCATCAACCTATCTTCTTCGCCATGGCGCGCAGGATCACTTCCTGCACCTTCATCGCC
>JAJXXG010000510.1 GCA_021781255.1 Acidobacteriota bacterium | reverse complement strand
CAGTGTTTGCCGATCTTGAGGGCAAGGGCAAGCTGGACCTGTGGGTGACCGATGGCCGTTACAACCGGATGCTGAGCAATACGGGCAAGCTGAGCTTTGACGATATTGGCGCGCGTAATGGAGTGTCGCAGGCGAACGCGCAGTATGTGAGCTGGGGCTCAGGCATCTACGACTTTGACAACGACGGGCATCTCGACATCCTTATTTTCCACGGTGGACTGATCTTCCTGATTCCGCAGGAGCACACGCTATTTCGCGGTCTGGGCGACGGGCGCTTTGAAGATGTTTCGCGCGAGGCCGGCGCAGTAATCAACAAGCGCAGTGTGGCTCGCGGCGCATGCTTTGGCGACTACGACAACGACGGCAAGGTGGATGCGTTCCTGGTGAATCTTGGAGCGAAGGGCACGCTGGTGCACAACGTTTCAACCAACACGGGCCACTGGGTTGCGATCAAGCTGAGAGGCACGAAGAGCAATCGCGACGGCATTGGCGCGCGCGTTGAGGTGTATGCGGGCGGCAAGCGGTACATGCAGGAGCGCGTTGCGGAGTCGGGCTATCTTTCACAGAACGACGACCGGCTGCACTTCGGACTGGGCGCAGCGAATGCGGTGGACAAGATCGTGGTGCGCTGGCCGAGCGGGCGCGAGCAGACCGTGGAAAAGCAGGGCGTGGATCGCGTGTTGACGGTGGAGGAGCCCCGATGAGCCACGCTTTGCGGAGCAGGTTGCGCGCTGGCCTGGTGACGGGGCTGGCGGCCACTGCTGCCGTGCTGTTCGCGGTTGCGCTGTGGAATGGCAGGGCTGCCAACGCGGTTGTTACGGGCAGGACAGGCGACCTGTTGACGTATCCATCTCCGCTGGAGGTGCTGTTCTCGCCCGATGGCGCGCGGCTGTACGTGCTCTGCAACGGGAGCGACGAGGTGCGTGTTCTGAACGCATCCACATACGAGGCAATGAAGAGTATTGCGGTGGGGCATGTGCCGCGCGGCATTTCGCTCTCGCCTGATGGGAAGCGCTTGTTTGTCACGAATTCATGGGATGACACGCTGTCGGTTATCGATACGGGCACGCTGGAAGTGACGGCCACATGGGCAGTGGGCGCGGAGCCTTCGAGCGTGATTGAAGATCGCACGGGCAAGCATCTGTTCGTGGCCAACCGCATTTCAAACGACGTGGCGGTGCTGAATGCGCAGACGGGCGCGGAAGAGAAGCGACTGGCGGCTGGGCGCGGCGCGAGCTACATGACGCCTTCGCCCGATGGCAGCCGGCTTTATGTAACGCATGTGTATCCGAATCTAGCGGAGCATCGCGCAGTTCCGGAGTCGGAGATGACGGTGATCGACACGGCGCGGGCGGTGGTGGTGGAACGCATTCCGCAGCACGGCATCGCCGGTGTGTTTCATGTGGCCATTTCCGCGGATGGCAGGCTGGGAGCGGCGGCGGACTTGCATCCGAAGAATCTTGTGCCCCTGGCGCATCTGGAGCACGGCGGAGCGTTTGAAGATACGCTCACGCTGTTTGGCGCGGACGTCGGCAACAAGACGGTTGAAGTTCCGCTGGATGAGCTGGAGCGCTACGTGGCGCGGCCCTTCGGCGTGGCGATTTCGCCGGACAAGTCGCGCATGTATGTGACCAGCAGCGGATCTGAGATTGTGACGGTGATCGATGTGCCGCGCCTGCTCAGTTACATTCGCATGCGCCGCGCGCCGTTTGTGCAGGATCTCTCAGCGAGCGCGAATTATGTTGTGGCGCGCGTTGCGGTGGGGCGCGATCCGCGGGGCATGGCCTTCACGCACGACGGGCGCAGGCTGCTGGTGGCGAACCGGCTATCCGACACGATCAGCGTGATTGATACGCGGACGAATCGCGTGGCTTCAACGATTGAGATTGCGGGACCGAAGCGGCTGTCGGTGCTGCGCTACGGCGAGCAGACATTCTATACGGCGCGCTATTCCTTTCAAGGGCAGATTGGCTGCGCGAACTGCCATATCGATTCCACGTTTGACGGCCTGGAGTGGGACCTGGAGCCGGATGGATTTGGCCGCGACATCGTGGACAACAGGCTGATTGAAGACCTGAAGGACACGGACCCTTACAAGTGGAATGGCGGCAATCCAAACCTGCCGACCGAGTGCGGACCGCGCACGGAGCTGTATTTCTGGCGCTCGGAGAACTATGACGACCTGACGCTGACCGATCTGGTTACGTATATGCGCAGCCTGAAGCCGCGGCCGAATCGCTGGAAGCTGCCGGGCTATGAATTGACGGCGGCGCAGGAGCGCGGCAGGGAGATCTTCGACCGCAAGGTCGACAAGTTCGGCGCACCGATTCCGCTGACGAACCGCTGCAGCTACTGCCATAGTGGGCCGAAGGGCACGAACCAGAAATCGTTTGATGTGGGGACGAAGAAGGCGACGGACGATTATGCCGTGATGGATACGCCGCAGTTGCGCAACATTGCGCTGACGGCGCCGTATCTGCATGATGGCTCCGCGACGACGCTGGAGGAGATATGGACGATCTACAACCCCGCGGACAAACACGGCCGTACGAATGATCTGACCAAGGATGAACTGAACGACCTGATCGAGTACCTGAGGACGCGATGATGAAGTACGCATGGAAAAAGTCCGCGATGTTTCTCGCTGCTGCATTGCTGGGGTTGAGCGCGCCGGCGTTTGCCGCGCCGCCGGCAATGCCGCATTACCGCTTTGAAAACTTTACGACGGCAAATGGCCTGCCGAATGACCATGTGTACACCGTGCTGATCGATGGAGACCGCATCTGGGCAGGAACGGATGACGGGCTTGGGCTCTACGAGAATCATCACTGGAAGACGTTCAACACGAAGGATGGGCTGGCGCATCGGGCGGTGCTTTCGCTGGCGCTGGACAAGCGCACGGGCGATGTGTGGGCGGGAACGATGGGCGGCCTGAGCCGCATTTCAGGCGGGCGCATTGACAGCTTTACGCAGTTGAACTCGGGCCTGAGCAACAACGTGGTCTATGGCGTATCGATTGACGGAGAAGATGTGTGGGTGGCGACAGCCGCGGGCGGGTGCAGGCTGAATCTGCGTACCGGCCAGTGGGCGCTCTACAACGAGCGCGACACTCCGATGGTGGAGATATGGGCGTATGGCGTGACTGCGACGCCGACGAAGGTGTACTACGCGGTGTGGGGCAGCGGGGTGCTGGAGTATGACCAGAAGACGAAGGTCTGGGACAAGTATGAAGATCCCGATGGTGAAACCGAGATGGTGCTCTTCAAAGACCAGGGGCTGATTCACGAGATTACTTCGTCGGTGAGTTATGTGGACAACGTTCTCTGGGTGTCAACGTATTTTGGCGACAGCCGCTACGATGGCCGCTACTGGCATAACTTTCTGACGAAGGACAGCGGGCTGCCTTCGAACTTCACCAACAACGTGAAGGGCGTGGACGCCAACCATGCGTGGTTCTGCACGGACCGTGGGCTGGCTTACTACGACGGCCTGAACTGGGCGGTCTATCGCCCGTCGCTCACGACGGGCAAGCCGGAGATGCTGGTGCGCGATGCGCAGGGCAATGTGACGCGGGTTGCGGTGACGACAGCTCCGGCGCACAACTACGTCAACAACATTGATTTTCAGGGCGGAGACATCTGGGTCGCCACATCAAAGGGTTTAAGTCACGGGATACTTCAACGCTAGGAACAAGGAGCCATCATCATGAATGCAATTGCTGAAATTCTGGAAACCATCGCGCATGCGCCCATCAAAAAGCGCGCCATGACCAACCACGGCGTGCTGAACGAGGCGTATTGCTACGCCAAGCCAAGCTCGTTTTCGCGCGGCATGCGGATCGACTTGAATGGACTGACGATTCTGCTGATTTCGGGCACGGCCTCGATCGACGAGAACGGCGTGAGCGTGCATATCGGCGACTTCCGCGCGCAGATGCGGCGCACGCTGACCAACATCACCGCGCTGCTGGAGAGCGAGGGCTGCACGTGGCACGACATCGTGCGCACCAGCTGCTACCTGCGCGATATCGACCGCGACTATGACGCCTTTAACGAAGAGCGCACTGCGTTCTTCAAGGAGCAGGGGCTTGATCCGCTGCCTGCTTCCACGGGCATCCAGGCAAAGCTGTGCCGGCCTGAGCTGCTGGTGGAGATTGAGGCGATTGCCATGTTCCGCACGGACAAGGAAGCAGCAAGCGGCAAGGAGTAGCGGCTATGCGCAGGGAATTGTTGTGGGTTGCAGCGGTCCTGTGGGTCGCGGGAGCGACCGTGGGCGCGGCGGGGCAAAGTGCGAGCAAGAGCATGTGCGCCTGCGGCGCGCATCCGCCGGGTCCGCCGAAGGATCGTGTGGTTGAGCCGTACGCGGGCGAACCGGACGACATGAGCCCGTACGTGAAGTTCTCGAAGCCGTACTATCTGAACTACACGAGCCCCAACATTTTCCCCGGTCCCGGACGGGATGAGCCTGATCCGAAGAATCTGAAGGAAGTGCGGATCGGCTTCTATGGCCCGCTTGAGCACAGTCCGGATGAGACGTTTGGAATGCGCATGCTGCACGGCGCGCAACTGGCGGTGGAAGAGGCCAATGCGCGCGGCGGCTACGGCGGCAAGCCCTTCAAGCTGATGCTGCACAACGACTATGACAACTGGCAGGCCAAGGCTGCGTATGGCCCGGAACGGCCTACCGATCCGGACATCTGGGGCTCGTCTTCAGATGTTGCGGTGAAGATGATTTACGACGATCAGGACTGGGCGATTTTTGGTTCGATCAATTCCGAGTCGACGCACATTATTTTGCGCGTGGCGCTGAAGGCCGAGATTCCGATTGTCAATTCTGCATCGACTGATCCAACGATTCCCGAGACGTATATTCCTTGGTACTTCACCGATATTCAGGATGACCGGGTGCAATGCCTGACGCTGGCGCGGCGCATCTTCACGGAGCTTGGGTTGAAGCGCGTGGCGCTGTTGAGGGTAAACAATCGCTACGGGCGCTTTGGCGTGCTGAAGTTTCGCGATGCGGCGCGGCGGCTGGGGCATCCTGTGGTGATCGAGCAGAAATTCATGCCGGGCGACACGGACTTCACGAAGCTGCTGCGGATTATCCAGGCGTCGCGAGCGGATGCGATTGTGCTGTGGACGGATGAGATTCCGGCGGCAGATATTTTGAAGCAGATGAAGGCTCTGGGCATGAAGCAGAGCGTATTTGGCTCCTATCGCACGCTGGGCCCGGACCTGCTGGCCGCCGCCGGTCCCGCAGCGGAGGGATTTGAAGCGGTGTTTCCGTATGATCCAACGCGCAAGGATGCGCGCTGGGTTGATTTCAATCATCGGTTTGAGGCGCGTTTCCATGAGCCGCCGGAGCAGTTTGCCTCGCTGTCGTATGACGCGATGAATGAACTGCTGGACTCGATCTGCAGGGCGGGGCTGAGCCGCGTGCGGATTCATGATGCGCTGGCCGATATTGAGGAATACGACGGCGTGACGGGGCACATGGTCTTCGATCCGAACCAGAAGAATGTGGCGCCGATGTACCTGGGCACGGTGCGCAATGGCGCGATTACGTATCGGCCTGCAACGATGGAAAAGACGCAGCCCGCAGCGACGCCGCAGACCGCAGCCGCGCCTGCAGCGGAATCTAAGCCGTACGCGCGCGTGGGCGAGGACGGCGTGAGCTATGTTGGCCCGCAGCGCCCGGATGTGCCCGCCGGGCCGGTGCGCGTGGTTCTGTTTGGTCCACAGGCGGAGAAGATTGCGCAGTCGGCTGAGGTGCGGAAGGCGCTGGCGACTGCGCAGTTGAAGGGCCGCGCTGTTGAGCTTGTGCCGGTGGCGAGCGACCAGAATTGGGGCGCGGCTTCAACGCAACTGGTGCATGCGCTGTGGGACGAGCATGCGCTGGCGATTGTTGCGCTGGATCGCAATGCTGCGCACTTGTCTGAGCAATTATCGCTGAAGGCGTTTGTGCCGGTGATTGCTTTGAGCGACGACAAATCGCTGACGGCAGTGAATGTGCCGTGGATCTTCAGGATGCCAGCGGGGACGAGTCCGGCGGCGGCGTTGAGCCTGGTGGAAGCGGCAGCCACGCGCAGTGGGATGAATCCGGAGCGGCTGCGGGACGTGCTGGCGTCAGGTGACACGGTTGCTGGCGTTGCTTTTTTGCCTACGGGCGAACTACGCGGGCAGTGATTGCGAGACTGTGGGGATGGTTTGATGGCAGAAGAAAGGGCAGCCCGAGGTTCGGGCTGCCCTTGATGCATCATGCGGCTTCAGGAGAGCCGCATGAGGTTACGGCAGGTAGTAGCGGAATGAGGTCCAGAACATATTGTCGATACCCTTGGCGCCTCCACCGGGGTTGGTTGTGCCGCCGTTGCCAGACCAGAGATCGCGCTGGAAGCGGCTGTATTGCAGGCCCATGCGGAGTCCGCCCTTGGGGCCCTTGTAGAAGTAGTACCAGTCGCCGGCGGTGAATTCCTGCACGTCCTTGTTGTTGGCGGCACAGTGTGCGGGGTTGGCGGGATTGAAGCCGGCGGCGTTCGAGCCGGAGGGATTGGGTTCAACATTGCAGCCGGACATGTCTGCGGTGTAGGTGCCATAGCCGACCTGTGAGGCGCCGTTGATTGTGTAGTCGCGGCCGATGTAGTCGCCGCCGTAGTTGAAGTAGAGATTGAGGCGCGCGGTGGGATTCAACTCAACCGTGCTGAGAGCGGAGAAGCCGTGCAGCGGCGAGATGGAGCCATCCGGGCGCAGCGTGATGTCTGCGATGGTCGATGAGCCGTAACGGCCGACGCCCTCGCCATACAGGCCTTTGAGGCCGACGGTGACCTTGTTGTTGAAAAGCGGTCCGCGGAAGCCGCCGCCGATGCCGCCGCCCACAACGGTGTCATTGCGCGGTGTGCCGTTGGCGGGATAGATGCGATCGCGGAAGAAGCGTCCGATGCCGAAGAGTTCGAGGTGCCCCCAGCCGGGCTCGACGGACAACTTGGCGATCATGTCAGGCGCTTTGTTGAAGGAGTAGTTGGCGGTTGGGTTGTAGAGGCCGCCGCCGTTGCC
>JAJXXG010000447.1 GCA_021781255.1 Acidobacteriota bacterium | reverse complement strand
CTGCTCAACCGCATCGTTCCCTTCCGCGTGGACGCCGAGGGCGAGCGCATCGGCATGGACCTGCACGAGTTGGGCGGCGGAGCTTATCCCGAGTTCGTTATTCACCGCGACGAGTCGTACCGGTAAGCAGATTCACTTGCGTGTGGCAACCACCCAATCGGTGGCGAATGCAACCAGCTTGGCGCACACTGTGTGGTGCACATCCCGCTCTTTGAAAGCGCGTTGGCCATCCTCGGTACGGAGGAGGCATCCGGTCAACTCGCGGCACAGAATCGAGCCGTGCGCCGCGCGAAAAGCGGCGATCAGCTCTTCGGCCTTCGCATGGACGGCATTGTGTACAGCTGGATCATCATGCCCGGCGGCTGGATCAGCGGCAATGGCCGCGCTGTGCATCTCTCCCAGAGCCATCAGCGCACCGGTTAAGGCCCCGCAAATCTCGCCTTGCCCAACTACTCCTCCGCCAAAAGCGGCGCCCAGAGCAAGCCGTTGCGCCTCGGTAAGGCCCGTGTCCGTGACGCAGGCAGCAAAGACCGACTGTGCACAGTTGTATTTATTGTTAAGCAGTTCCAGCGCGCGTTCTGAAGGCTTCGAATACATAACTTCACTCCCGGAAAGGAACACTCAGCTCAGCATATATCAACCGGAAAAAGCTCCTTACCGCCGCGCCAGTAGCAGCATCACGACAAACAGCACCACGGGAACCAGCGCCAGGCCGACATAGAGCAGCATTCTGTTGTTGCTCAAAAATCCTCGCTTGCGCAGCGCCGGCCTGCGCGCGCCGTCTTCTACGCCCACCTGGTCCTGGTGCTCCAGGTCCCAGGCCATCTCGTTCGCTGTTGCATAGCGGTGGCGCGGGTCGCGCTCCAACGCCCGGAAAAGAATCTCCTCGAGCGCTGGCGGAATCTCTGGGTTCAGCTCACGCGCCGGCCGGGGAGCGTTGAGCAAGCGCTCGTTCATCACCGCCAGCGGATTCGATCCCGTGAACGGAGGCTGGCCGGTAAGCATCTCGTAGAGCATCGCGCCCAGCGCGTAGATGTCGCTGCGCTGGTCGCCGCGCTGGCCCTTCACCTGCTCGGGCGAGATGTAATCGGGTGTGCCCAGGGCGGGGGTGATCGTGGCGTGGGTGATGCGCCGCGCGTCCTCCTTCAGGGCGATGCCGAAGTCGATGAGCTTGATGCGGTCCCCGGCGCCCACCATCACGTTCTCCGGTTTCAGGTCGCGATGCACCACGCCGTGCTTGTGCATGGTGTCGAGAGCGTCGCATATCTCCAGCGCAAAATGAACCGCTCGCTCCACGGGCAGCTTGCGCTTCTCGTTGAGAATGGCCCGCAGCAGCCTGCCTTCAACCCACTCGACAACCATGTAACGGCGGCTGCGCTCTTCGCCGTCATAGGTCTTCACTATGCCTGGGTGGTCCAGTTGCTGGCCGATCTCCTCCTCGCGGCGGAAGCGCTCCAGCAGAACCGGATCGACCTCCATCTCAGGGTGCGGAACTTTGACGGCCACCAGCCGGCCGTTGCGCAGGTCGGTAGCCCTGAAGAGCGAAGACATACCGCCGCGCCCAACCACCGCGTCAAGGCGATAGTGGTCCAGCGTGTCTCCGGCTTCAAGTGTGGTCATGACTTCGCACAGAATCGCAGTTTTGAGTGTTTCATGCAAAGCATAAGTAAAGTGCAAGAAAGTGCAAATACAGGCCCGGAAGTCATTATGATGGTGGTCAAGATGCCCCGTGAATTTCTGACGTCTTTAGCCTGCCTGGCGCTGGCCTGCGCCATCGGTCCCGGCGTTGCCCGTGGTGCCGTGAGAAAGTCTCATGCCGCCACGCCGGCGCCGTCGCAGGATACGGGGTTCCTGAACCGCAAGATCGAGCTGCATGGGGTTACTTATCGCTTTCAGGTCTACCTGCCCGAGGAGTGGCGGCGCGACGACGGCAGGCAATGGCCTATTATTCTCTTCCTGCACGGCCGCAACGAGCGCGGCTCCGAGGGCATGTGGCAAACGCAGATTGGCTTGCCCGAGGCGGTGCGCAACCATCCCGACCGCTGGCCGTTTGTGATCGTGATGCCGCAGTGCCAGCAGGGCGCCCACTGGACAGATCCCGCCATGCTCGATCTGGCGATGGGCGCGCTCGACCAGGAATCGGCCGAGTTTCACGGCGACGCGGCGCGCACTTATTTGACCGGTATCTCGCTGGGCGGGTACGGCGCATGGGAGCTGGCGCGCCTGCAGCCGCGGCGCTGGGCCGCCATCGTCATCGCCGCTGGCGGCGTGTTCTGGAGCTATGACCCGGAACGCTGGCAGGAGACGCCAATCTTGCCCGCCGAGTATGCGCGCGCCCTGGGCCGCACGCCTGTCTGGCTCTTTCACGGCAGTCTCGATACGGTGGTTTCGCCGCGCCAGAGCGAGCTGATGTTCGACGCCTTCAAGGCGGCCGGCGGTGACATCCGCCTGTGGATTTACCAGGGACTCCCGCACGATTGCTGGACCCGCGCCTTCGACGAGCCGGAGATGCCAGGCTGGTTGCTGGCCCACCACACTCCCGCCGCCAATGAGACCTTTGCCGAGCGCACCGTGATTCCGCTGCGTCCGCCCACTATCAAGCTTTCGGCGGCGCAGCTCGATAGACTGGCGGGCGAGTACCGCGAACCCAACGGACGCAGCGTCAATACAATGTTTCGCCAGGGCGACCAACTCTTCGAAAAGAGCTTTGACGGCGAGGTCGTCGCGCTGGAGGCGGAGTCGGCCGATGCGTTCTTTCGCCCCGCCGAGAAGAGTTCTGCCACCAACGTCCACCTGACATTTGAGCGCGACGCGCTAGGACGCGTTACCGGCTACCTCTATCGAGACAACCGCCATGAGGAGCGGTGGATGCGGGTAGCGTCAGCTTCTGGCCGCTAGAGCCTGTTATTAACTTTCCCGCGCCCTGCGTTGCGAGCGAAAATCGGCTCAGACGAGGCGGAGGACGAAGACTTTGGCCACTCCAAGGCGAGGACGACAACGAAGTATGAGCCGATTTGCGCCGCAACCCGGAGGGCTGGGGCCAATTTTCCCGATCCCGGTGTCGCTCGTCGCTTGCAGACACCCGGTATCCGTCGCTCCTCGCTCCTTGATATCGGAAAAATTGGCGCCCAGCGCAGGACACGCGAAAGTTAATAACAGGCTCTAGCTGAACCGCCGAACCTCCCGCGCGCTTCGCGCAGGGTTTCGGGAACATTTGTGGCCGAAGTTGCGTACCCGATCACAACAGCGAGGAGGCAATATGTTTTGCAGCGGATGTGGTCACGCGTTAGAGCCTGGGCAAGGGATCTGCCCGCAATGCGGCCGCCCGGCGGCGCCCGCAGTGCCGCCTCCACCCGGCCTTGACTACCAACTGGCAAGCTACGCCGGCAAGGTGCGGGTGCTCGGCATTCTGTGGATCGTCTATGCGGGCATCTCTCTGTTGCTGGGCTTCGCCGGCATGGCCTTCGCCAAGGCGTTTTTCTTCGGCGGCTTTGGCCCCTGGATGCACGGCCCCATGTCGCCGAATTGGTTTGGGCCGGCATGGTTTCACCTCATCTGGATTCTCTTGTCTGTTCGGGTCATACTCTGCGTCGTTGCCGGGTGGGGCCTGCTGGAGCGCACGCAGTGGGGACGCGTCGTGGCCATTGTGGCCGCCATTGTGTGCCTCATCCGAATTCCCCTGGGCACGGCCCTGGGCATCGCCACCTTAATCATCCTGCTCGGCTACCGCAATTCGATGCTCTACGAGCAGCTTTGAAAAGCAGGCGTCAGGTTTCAGGGCTCAGGTGTCAGAACAGCGGCCCCGAATCCAAACCCGAAGAAACCGCCTGCATGGTGCATGGTCCACGTGTGAAGGCAATCCTGAACCCTGATCCCTGACGCCTGTCCCGCCCGGTTCACTCTGACTTACAATCTAGACATGAGTTTCCCTGTCAACCGAATGCGCCGCATGAGGCGTACCGAATCGTTGCGGGCGCTGGTGCGCGAAACTGCGCTCGAGCCCGGCGACCTCATCTATCCCCTGTTCATCTGCCCCGGCGAGGGCGTGCGCAACCCGGTCAGTTCCATGCCCGGCGTCTTCAATGTTTCAGTGGATGAGGCGGTGCGCGAGGCCGAAGAGGCTGCAAAGCTGGGGATCGGCGGATTGCTGCTCTTCGGCTTGCCCGAGGAGAAAGACGAACAGGCCACCGGCGCATGGGAGGAAAACGGCATCGTGCAGCAGGCGCTGCGCGAGATCAAGCAGACCGAAGCGGCTAAGAAGCTCGTCCTCATGGCCGACGTTTGCCTGTGCGAGTACACCAGCCACGGCCACTGCGGCGTGGTGGTGAAGGGTCACGACGGCCTGGAAGTGGACAACGATTCAACTCTCGAATTATTGGCGCGCACGGCCGTCAGCCAGGCCAAGGCCGGGGCCGATGTGGTCGGTCCCAGCGACATGATGGACGGCCGCGTGGCCGCCATCCGCGCCGCTCTCGACGACACCGGCTTCGCGCAGACGCCCATCCTTAGCTACGCGTCGAAGTTTGCGTCGGCATTTTACGGGCCCTTCCGCGAGGCTGCCGATTCGGCGCCGCAATTCGGCGACCGGCGCAGCTATCAAATGGACGGCGCCAACCTGCGCGAGGCCATGCGAGAGATTGAACTCGACCTCGACGAGGGCGCGGACATGATCCTGATGAAGCCGGCCATGCCGTACCTTGACGTGGTGCGCGCGGCGCGCGAGCGCTTTGGCGTGCCCATGGGCGCGTATCAGGTCTCCGGCGAATACTCGATGCTGCAGGCAGCCTTCGAGAAAGGCTGGCTCGACCGCGACCGCGCCATGCTGGAGTCGCTGGTGGGCATCCGCCGCGCCGGGGCCGAGTTCATCGTCACCTACTTCGCCAAGGAAGCGGCAAAACTCCTCTAAGACTGAAGAATTCACTTCCTGCTTCTTGTTTAGCCGGTATATACTGCCAGCATCCTTCACAGGTTTTTAGGGGGTCTCGACCATGCACTTTCGCCGCATTGGAGGCGCCGTTCTGTTGGCTGCCGCACTGTTTACACCGGCTTTGCCCGTCAAAGCAGATGAAGCTGCTAATCAGGGGATGATCGATAAGCTTGTCAGCCTTATGCAGCAAGACAACTACGCCTACAAGACCACGAGTTCCCCGTCGGTGTTTGTCATGCACTTCACCGGCACGCATCTCAAGGACATCAAGGTTATCCTCGCCCTGGGCGGCGACGTAGACTGCGACCTGATCGCCTTTGTCACCGTGACCCCCAAGGCGACCATGCCCACCACGGCCGATTTCCGCTACCAACTGCTCAAATTCAATCACACGCTCGACCAGGTGAAGGTCGGCTTCGACGCGGACGACGACCTTTCGGTACGGATCGATGGCTCAATACGTTTGGTCGACGCTGCGTATCTGAAAATTGTCATCGACCAGCTAAAGAACGCCTCGGATGATATCTACGGCCAGATCCAGCCCCAACTGAATCCATAGAAGCCGCTCACAGGCGGTCCCCGCCTTGCCTCCGGCTCGCTGCGCTGTGCACAAATCGTTTTGAGTTCAAGCGGGTGTGTGCTCTCATATTGAGAACATCCGCCTATGCTCAAGCGACTCGAAGCCTACTTTGAATTTGCCCACCTGGGAACCAACTGGCGCACTGAGATTCTTGCCGGCGTCACGACGTTCCTGACCATGGCCTACATCGTGCTGGTCAATCCGGCCATCCTGGCCGATGCCGGGCTGCCGCTGCCCGCAGCCACCGCAGCCACTTGCCTCTCGGCGGCATTCGCTTCGATCCTGATGGGCGTTGTCGCGCGCTATCCCATCGCCCTGGCGCCGGGCATGGGCCTCAACGCCTACTTCACCTACACCGTGTGCCTCAAAATGCACGTGCCCTGGCAGACGGCGCTGGGCGCTGTGTTTCTTTCGGGTCTCATTTTTCTCAGCATCACCCTGGCCGGCCTCCAGCGGGTGATTCTGCGCGCCATTCCTCACCAGCTTTATGCCGCGGTCGCCGGCGGAATCGGCCTGTTCATCGCTTTCATCGGCTTTCAGCACGCCGGCCTCGTCGTGCGCGACCCCAACACCCTCGTAGGCATGGGCAATATCCGCAACCCCACCGCATGGCTCACACTCCTCGGCCTCATTCTTATGGTGGCTCTCGAAGTGAAAAAGGTGAAGGGCGCCATCCTCATCGGCGTGCTCGGCGTAACCGGAATCGCCTGGGCGCTGCACCTGGTGCATTGGACGCCGGCGAGCGGCGGCTTGCAGGCGCTTACCCAAACCGCTTTCAAGCTCGATATCATGGGCGCCGTCAACAAGGGGCTGCTCGAAATCGTATTCGTCTTCTTCTTTGTGGATCTGTTCGACAACCTGGGCACGCTGGTGGCTGTGGCCAAGCGCGCCGGGCTGATTGCTCCCGATCACTCCATTCCCCGGCTGAACCGGATTCTCTTCGCCGACGCCACGGCCAGCATCTTTGGCTCTCTTACCGGGACCTCCACCGTGACCAGCTACGTGGAGTCGACCGCGGGCGTGGCCGCGGGCGGCCGCTCGGGCGTCACCGCCATCGTCACCGGGCTGCTGTTTCTCGGCGCCATCGCCGCCGCGCCGTTCGCCGGCATTGTGCCCCAGGCAGCCACCGCGCCCGCGCTGATTCTGGTTGGTTCTCTCATGCTGGCCACCATCAGCGAGATTCACTGGCACGATCCCCTGGTGGCAGTTCCCGCGTTCCTCACCCTCGTCCTCATTCCGTTAACCTATTCCATTGCCAACGGACTGGGCTTCGGCATCATTGCCTGGGCGGTTCTGCACCTGTGTGCAGGCAAGGCGCGGCGGCAGGACTGGCTGCTCTACTTGATTGCCGCGCTGTTTCTGGCGCGCTTCGTCTATTTGGGGTCGAATTAGAGTCTTTGGTAATATGTTGGGTGTTCGCCGGAACGGGGCCACCATGCACTCGTATTTCTTCCTGAGTTATTTCTTCGGCGGGGCGTTCCTCGCCAATGCGCAGCCACATTTGATCAACGGAATCTCGGGAAGATCTCTATCTCCCGTACAAG
>JAJXXG010000270.1 GCA_021781255.1 Acidobacteriota bacterium | reverse complement strand
TCCGATCTCATCTCCTTGAGCGGCACAATTGCTTTGATCACCTGCGAACCGGCGGCATGTTCCATTCCCTCGATGCGGCCGCGGCGCGAATTAATGTCGCCGATGATCACGCCCATGAACTCCTCGGGCACCGTAACTTCCACTGCCATCACCGGCTCCAGAAGCACCGGGCCGGCCCTGCGCGCGGCTTCCTTGAACGCGATCGAGCCGGCAAACTTGAAGGCCATTTCGTTCGAGTCCACTTCGTGATAGCTGCCGTCGAAGAGCGTTACCTTCACGTCGACAATGGGGTAGCCCGCAAGAATGCCCAGCTCCAGCGCGCCCCGCACGCCCTGATCGATCGGCTTGATGTACTCCCTGGGAACGACGCCGCCCTTGATGTCGTTGACAAATTCGTAGCCTGCGCCCGGCGTGTTCGGTTCCACCCGCAGCCAGCAATGGCCGTAGTTACCCGAGCCGCCGGTCTGCCGGATGTACTTGCCCTCGGCCTCGGCGTGCTTGCGAATGGTCTCGCGGAAGGCCACCTTGGGCTCGCCCACGTTGGCCTCAACCTTATGCTCGCGCTTCATGCGGTCAACAAGAATCTCAAGGTGCAACTCGCCCATGCCGCTGATGATGGTCTGGCCAGAGTCTTCGTCGGTGCGCACCTTGAAGGTGGGGTCCTCGTCGGCCAGGCGCGCCAGCGCAACGCCCATCTTCTCCTGGTCGGCCTTGGTCTTGGGCTCGATGGCGACGGAGATAACCGTATCGGGGAAGGTGATGGCACCGAGAGCAATCGGATGGTGCGGCGTGCATAGCGTGTCGCCCGTCTTCAAATCTTTCAGTCCCACGCAGGCGCAGATGTCGCCGGCCAGAATCTCCGTCACGTCCTCGCGCTTGTTGGCGTGCATCTTCACGAGGCGCCCAATACGTTCGGTCTTGCCGGTGCGTGGATTCAGCACTGTGTCGCCGGTCTTTAAGGAACCTGAATAGACACGGACGAAGCAGAGTTTGCCGTAGGGATCGTTGATGATTTTGAAGGCCAGCGCCGAAAGCGGCTCGTTGTCGTCCGGCTTGCGGTGTTCGATTTTGGAGTGGTGGTTCGGATCGATGCCCTCGACGGGAGGCTTGTCGAGCGGGCTGGGCAAATAATCGACGACTGCATCGAGCAGCGTCTGAACGCCTTTGTTCTTGAACGCCGAACCGCAAATGACCGGGAAAACCTTCAGATCGATGGTGGCCTGGCGAATGCCGGCCTTCAATTCCTCGATCGTCGGCGTTTCGCCTTCGAGAAACTTCTCCAGCAGCACGTCGTCGGTTTCGGCAATGACCTCGATCAACTGCAGGCGGAAGGCCTCGGCCTTCTTTTTGAGATCGGCGGGAATCGGCTCCTCAGAGAACTCGGCGCCCATCGTCTCATCGTGCCAGACGATGGCTTTCATCTCAATCAGGTCGATGACGCCCCTGAAGTTGGCCTCGGCGCCGACGGGAATCTGCAGGGCCACGGGACGCGCGCCCAGGCGCTTGCGGATAGTCTCCAGAACGTGCTCGAAGTCCGCGCCGTTCTTGTCCATCTTGTTAACAAAGCAGATCCGCGGAACTTTATATTTGTCACCCTGCCGCCACACCGTCTCGGTTTGCGGCTGCACTCCGGAGACAGAGTCAAACAGCGCCACTGCGCCGTCGAGAACCCGCAAGCTCCGCTCCACTTCGGCGGTAAAGTCCACGTGGCCGGGCGTGTCAATTATATTGATGCGGACGTCGCGCCATGTGCAGGTGGTTGCGGCCGACGTGATCGTGATGCCGCGTTCCTGTTCCTGCTCCATGTAGTCCATGGTCGCCGTGCCCTCATGCACCTCACCTATCCGGTGCGTGATGCCGGTGTAAAACAGGATGCGCTCTGTCGCTGTCGTCTTTCCGGCGTCAATGTGCGCCATGATGCCGATGTTCCGGCAGCGATTTAGAGGTACGGTGCGAGCCACGATTCCAATTCCTTGCGGACTTCTTTTTCCGCGGTTAGATCTAGCTGCTAGCCTCTAGCTCCTAGCCTCTAGCTTTTTCATTCCGGAACCGCTCCGTGCGGTCCCAATTCCTGACCCACCACTGAAAGCTAAACGCTAGTAGCTAGGAGCTGAATTCTTACCACCGATAATGAGCAAAGGCCTTGTTTGCCTCGGCCATGCGATGCACGTCTTCTTTCTTCTTCATGGCCGCACCGCGTCCGTTGGCCGCATCCAGCAGCTCGTTACTCAGCTTGTCGGTCATGCCCTTTTCGCCGCGGCTGCGCCCGTAGGTAATCAGCCAGCGAATGGCCAGCGAAGTACGGCGGTCGGGATTCACCTCGATCGGCACCTGGTAGTTGGCGCCGCCCACGCGCCGCGTCTTCACCTCAAGCAGCGGCTTGCAGTTTTCAACTGCCTTCTTGAAGAGCTTGAGCGCATCGTCGCCGCCGCCCTTCTCCTCCAGGTTCTTCATCGCCTGGTAAAAGATGGCCTGAGCGGTCGACTTCTTGCCGCCCCACATCATCGAGTTCACAAACTTGGTCACCAGCTCCGATCCGTACACCGGGTCCGGCGCCACTTCCCGCTTCGCAATGTGCCCTTTTCTTGGCATAAATCCTCAAAGAACAGCTACTAGCTGCCAGCTACTAGCTTCTAGCCTTTCCCTGCCTGCCCCTGCCGCATCGGCTCAATCTTCCACTTCAGAAGCTAGAGGCTAGAAACTAGGAGCTAGAAGCTCGCCTTACTACTTCTTCGCGCCGCCCTTGGCGCGCTTGGTGCCATACTTCGACCGGCTCTGCGAGCGGCCTGCCACGCCCACCGAATCCAGCGTTCCGCGCACCACGTGATAGCGGACGCCGGGAAGGTCTTTTACGCGGCCTCCGCGGATAAGCACAATCGAGTGCTCCTGCAGGTTGTGGCCGATGCCGGGAATGTAGGTGGTGACCTCAATCCCGTTGGTCAGCCTCACGCGAGCTACCTTGCGCAGGGCCGAGTTCGGCTTCTTGGGCGTTTGCGTATACACGCGCGTGCATACGCCGCGCCGCTGCGGCGAGGCCTGCAACGCGGGCGACGCCGTCTTGTAACGGGGGGCCGTACGCCCCTTACGAACAAGCTGATTAAAAGTTGGCAAGCCAAAACTCCTAACTCTTCAAAAACCCGTAACTTCCCGTTCCTCAGCCGCGCACAGACCTTTCGGGCCGTTCTGGTCCTGGACGGCATTTTTCAGCCGCTCAAGGGCGCAGAGAAGCCCCATGGTTGCTGCTTCGCGTCTGTCTTCTTCCGATCTCAGACGAGAACCGCGACGGTGATCGGTCGTCCGCTCAATCTTGACGCGGAGCCAACTCCGTATCGCCTGTTCCGGCCCGCATAGCCCCTCCAAGGTGGGGAACGCGCGGGCGCCGATGCGAGTGTTCCCTGCCCTCGCAAGAAGAGAGCGATTCCAGGAACCTGTCTGGCCGGCTAACTTCACCTGGCCCTGAGAGTCACCCCGTCCGATACATCCTGCCCGGGGGGATATCCCTACGCAACCCCCCTAAAAACACACGTCAGGCTGCGTTCTTGCGAACCTTCCTAAGATAACAAGAAAAGCGGGTAGAGTCAACGGCCTGGAAGTGGCGGGAGGGGCATTTCGGACCGCGATCCCGTCGTCTCGTGGACAATTTCCCCGTCGCGCATGTGCAGAATCCTCCCGGCGATGGCCGCCGCCTCGGGATTGTGCGTAATCATCAGCGTGGTCTGGCCCAGCTCCCGATTCGACCGCTGCAGCATGTGCAGCACCGCATCGGAGCTCCTGGTGTCGAGATTGCCGGTGGGCTCGTCGGCCAGCACAATTGCCGGCCGCGTAATCAGCGCCCGCGCGATCGCCACCCGCTGCTGCTCGCCGCCGCTCAGCTCTGCGGGCCGGTGATGGAGCCGTCCCTTGATGGCAAGCATATCGCTCAGATGGTCCAGATATTTCGCGTCCATCGGCTCCTTGCGACCGCTCACGTTATAGGCGATCTCGATATTGCCCAGGCCCGTAAGCGTGGGCAGCAGGTTGAACCGCTGAAAGACGAAGCCGATGCGATGCTTGCGCAGCCGCGTCCGCTCGCCATCGTTCAGGCTGGCGAAATCGATGCCGTCAATCACCACGCGCCCCTCAGTAGCCCGCGTGAGCCCGCCTAAAAGATAGAAAAGAGTTGACTTGCCTGATCCGGAAGGCCCCACAATGGCCACAAACTCGCCTGGCTCAACGGCCAGCGAAATACCGCGCACCGCAGCAACTTGAATGCGGCCTGCCGCGTAAACCTTGGTCAGATTTTCGGCAAGAATAATGTGTTTCGACGATCCCTGAGGCACATCCCGTATTGTAACCGCGCCGTCCCCGGGACTCGTCCTCCCCGTGGGGTATATACTTTTTCATACCGCCAACCGATCACCTCCTGTCGAGGTTATTGTGTTCAGGAAAATCCTCAAGTACGCGGCCCTCACCGTCGTATGCCTCGTCGTCCTCATTCCTACCGTTGCGCTGCTCTCCCGCGCTTGGCTGAAGCACGAGGTCGCCCAGCGCCGCGCCATCCATGCGCCCCACGGCATCCAGACTCTCGACGCGGTCCGCATCGGCGGCATCGACCAGTGGATCGAGGTCCGCGGCCAGAACGTCGACAACCCCATCCTCCTCTTCATTCATGGCGGGCCCGGCACAGCTTTCATTCCTCTCTCCGGTTCTTTTCAGGATCCATGGGAGCAGCACTTCACAGTGGTCCAGTGGGACCAGCGCGGCGCCGGCAAAACCTATGCGAGAAATGACAAAGACCTCCAGCGCCGCACCATGAATGTGGCGCAGATGGAATCGGACACCCTCGAAGTCGTCGACTATCTCCGCGCCCGCTTTCGTCGCGACAAAATATTCGTTGTCGGCCACTCCTGGGGCAGCGTTCTCGGACTTTGGCTCGCGCACGAACACCCCGATCGCATCTACGCGTTCGTCGGCGTCGGCCAAGTGATCAATACGCGGCAAAACGACCAGCTCGCCTACCAGGACGCCCTCGCCGCGGCCAGACAGCGCAACAATCTCCAGGCCCTCCACGATCTCGAGAGCATCGCGCCTTATCCACCGCAGCAGTTCGACCTCAACAAACAGCAAACCGCGAGCCAGTGGGAAGCTGAACTCCTCGGTCCGCCACTCGGCCGCAACTCCTTCACGAACGTCAGGCGCCTCCTCACCGATCTCATCGCAACGCCCGAGTATTCGCTCGGCGACGATTTGGGCTTCCTCCAGGGTCAGGCCGCATCGACTGAGGCATTTGTCCCGCAGGAATACAGGATTGACCTCATGCGGCTCGGCCCCACCTTCAGCGCGCCAATCTTCTTTTTTGAAGGCCGCCGCGACCCCTACTGCCGACCGGCGCTGATCGAGCAGTACGCCGACGCCATCAGCGCCCCGCGCAAGCAAATGGTCTGGTTCGAGAACTCCGGCCACTTCCCGTTCTACGAAGAGAAGCAGGGGTTCACCCGGGAGCTCGTCGAGTACCTAATACCCCTCGCTGCCAATCCTGCAACCGCACCCTGAATCGCCAGGCTTCCATCAGCCCCTCATGGAGTCCCAACCTCGACAGTTCATTTGCCCTAAAATAGAGGCGGTTCTATCTCCCGCGCAGGATTCCCCGTTAATGGCCTCCGAACTGACATCTTCCCTCACGACCTCCCTTGAAGCGGCCGCCGCAAAGGTCGGCCTGGTTCTGGTCTCCGTCACGCAGGGATCCGACTTCCACGGCCAACCCACCGCCGTCTTCGAACTGGGCCTGGCGGGCAAACAGGCCGCGGGCCGCTCGCTCAAACTTGAATTGACTGACGCCTTCAACTTCGACAAGCCTCACCTGCTCCCCGAAATGACGGCCCACCTGGCCTCCGAAGCCAGGCGGCTGAGGAATCCCCGCCCCGACTGCTACGTCACCCTCGGAGGTCTGCCGCTGGCCTTCGGACAATTCGAGTGGCCCTTTCACCGGTCGACCTCCGGCGCGGACACCCACATCGTCCACGGCGAAATCCGCCTGGCCGACGGCGGAACGCACAACCTGCACGCCAAAGTTGCGGCCAGCGTCACGCTCACCTTTGCTGAGATTGTGCCCGCCATGGAGCAGCCTTACGCCGAAACCTTCATCTACAACGCAGTACGCAAGACGGTAGACATGGGCCAACTGGAGTTTTTGAAGTCCGGCAATCGCCAGCCCGTGCCCGTCACCACGCGCTACTACAGCCGCTGGCAAAAGAAGTTCATCTTTACCGAGACCGATGACCGTTCGCGACTCAACTACCTGCTCAACAAGGTTTACTGGCTCTCGGGCGTGCTTGGGGGCAACCAACCGGTATGGATCGCCGACCCGCGCGACGCACAGTACCTGAACACTACCGAGACCGACCTGCTGCGCATGGCCGGAGATGAGGCAGGCGAAGGGCTGATGGCCCTCGACGGCGAATTTGCCGCAGCCACTCCCGCTCTCATGGCCCGTGCCGCCGACTATCAGGCAGCCCTCGAAGCCGCCCTCGACTTCACCAAGCCCAAGTTCAACGAGAGCATGCGTTCCGGCCACGCAAATATGTAGCCACGCTTCACAGGAGCGCTTGTTTTTCTGATCCCTGATCCCTGACACCTGTCTTTTACAGCGCCTGCCCGCACCCGGAGCAGAAGCGCGCGCCCGGCGCGCTGGTGTGCTGGCAGCGCGGGCAGGCCGTCAAAATGTTGGCTTGCGCCCGAGCCTCGCCCGCAGGTGGCATATTCACGTTTACCGGCTGGCCCCAACCCGGCACTGCAATCCCCAGCATCGCGGCAATCGCCGCCGCCTGAATCGCGTTATACTCCCGCACGCGGCCGGGCATGAAGAAGCACTCGATAAAGCCGAGAATCGCCGGAATACCGCTCCAGAAAAAGCAGCAGTAAAGAACCCCCAGCCCCGTCCGGCGCAAATAAAAATGGTGCAGCCCGAACGTGCCCAGAAACAGCGCCAGCAGGATGCCCACGACCTCGTCGCGACGTGCCGCCTCGTATTGCTGGTAGAAGATGGCTTGCGGATTGGAATATGCGTACAGATCGGA
>JAJXXG010000228.1 GCA_021781255.1 Acidobacteriota bacterium | reverse complement strand
CCCGCCCGTTCCGCTATGCTAATCTTGAAGTCTGTGCCGTGGTGTGCGCGGAGCGGCAGTGTGTCCGCGTATCTCCTGTCTCCGGAGAGGTTTTCCGGTGGTATTGAGCTGGCGTAGCTCAGCTGGTAGAGCATCTGATTTGTAATCAGAGGGTCGGGGGTTCAAATCCCTTCGCCAGCTCCACTTGGAAGCTCAAGCCGGGACAAAAGCGGCCAAGTTTTTTGCCGGCGTGCAAGGGCTGTTCAGACGCCGGGCCTGTCCTCTGCGGTCAACCCCACTGAGGTACAAGCTCCTGAAGACCGGAGGACTCTCCGGAAGGGGTTTGATGTGCGGCAAAGCGCAGGCGCAGGAAGCAATGTTGGAATCTTCGGCGGCAGCTAGAAAGCCGACGGAGCGATTGGGCACAGGTGGCCGAGTGGTTAATGGCAGCAGACTGTAAATCTGCCGCTCCTTGCGAGCTACGGAGGTTCGAATCCTCCCCTGTGCACCACTGAATTGTTGAGGGATTGAATGCGCGAACTGGCCGAGAGTAACGTGAACGTGGCCCGCGAGCGCGACGAGAGCACCTCGGCCTCCCACAGTGACGTGGAGAGGAAGTTTCGAATCGCTCTCGTGCTGTATGCGGTTTTGGCGGTTGTGGCCTGGTTCACCATGGGCGCGGATAAGGTTCCCGTGATGGGCAGGCAGGTGGAGATGCGGTGGATTCCCGAGCTGGTGCTTGGTGTCCTCGTCCTCCGCACCGTGCTGGCTCGCCATGCGGAACGGATTCGCAGAAGCGGGCTTGAAGAGGTTTCAAGGGACACCGGTTCGACGTCCCAGTGAAGTTTGGCAGCAAGGGCTGATGTAGCTCAGTTGGTAGAGCACTCCCTTGGTAAGGGAGAGGTCACCAGTTCAATCCTGGTCATCAGCTCCAGATTTTTATGAAAGCCGGTCCGCAGGGCCGGTTGCAGTGCGGGCGGGAGTAACTCAGTGGTAGAGTCACAGCCTTCCAAGCTGTTGGTCGCGGGTTCGATCCCCGTCTCCCGCTCCAGAGTTTGGTCAGGCCGCACGAAACGGCGGTAGGGAAGCAAGGCAGGAACGACAAGCATGTTTGAGCAGGCGGCAATCGCCGTACAAGATGAGCAAGGTTATGCAAAGCTGCACGCTTTGCTGGATGCAGCCTTTGACCCGCGCGAAGTGGAAGTGCTCCTCAGCCGTGTACGTCGCAACCGGCTGCGCATTCGCGATTTCGAGTCGGTGCTCAAGCGCGGCTTTCTGGGCAAGGATGCGCCGGCGCTTTATGCCGCGCTTCCGGTCAGTGACCAGGGCCTGACGCGCGAGCGCTATCTGCGGCTGGTGGAAGCAGTGCCTGCCGATTTGCGGCAGCGGTATTTCAAGGCCTATGCCTACTACTGAGGCGAAGGCGAGAGTTTGAGGTAATCAGATTTCGGCCTACGGGCCACAGTAAAGTTCAACGGAAGGGATTGGAAGAAGCGATGGCGAAGGAAAAGTTTGATCGTTCGAAGCCGCACGTGAACGTAGGGACGATTGGTCATATTGATCATGGGAAGACGACGTTGACTGCGGCGATCACGAAGGTGCTTGCGAAGCACAACCCGAACATCAAGTTCCGGTCGTTTGACTCGATTGATAATGCGCCGGAAGAGCGGGAGCGCGGCATCACGATTGCGACGGCGCACGTGGAGTATGAGACGGCGAACCGTCACTATGCGCACGTGGACTGCCCTGGCCACGCCGACTACATCAAGAACATGATTACGGGCGCGGCGCAGATGGACGGAGCGATTCTTGTGGTGGCGGCGACGGATGGACCGATGCCGCAGACCAAGGAGCACGTGTTGCTGGCGCGCCAGGTGGGTGTTCCGTACATTGTGGTGTTTCTGAACAAGTGCGATGCGGTGGAAGACGCCGAGCTGATCGACCTGGTGGAGATGGAAGTGCGTGAGCTTCTGACCAAGTATCAGTTCCCGGGCGACGATGTGCCGGTGATTCGGGGCTCCGCGCTGGGCGCGTTGAACGGGGAAGCGCAGTGGGAGGCGAAGATCGACGAGCTGATGGAGGCGGTGGACAAGAACGTGCCGCAGCCTGACCGCGCGGTGGATCTTCCGTTCCTGATGCCGATCGAGGATATTTTCTCGATTTCGGGCCGTGGCACGGTGGTGACGGGCCGTATCGAGCGTGGCAAGGTGAAGGTTGGCGAGGATGTGGAGATCGTCGGCTTCCGGGAGACGCGCAAGACGGTGTGCACGGGCGTGGAGATGTTCAAGAAGCAGCTGGACGAGGGCATGGCCGGGGATAATGCGGGCATTCTCTTGCGCGGCACGCCGAAGGAAGACGTGGAGCGCGGGATGGTGTTGGCCAAGCCGGGCTCGATCACGCCGCACACGAAGTTCAAGGGCGAGGTTTACGTTCTTTCGAAGGAAGAGGGTGGTCGTCATACACCGTTCTTCAAGGGCTATCGTCCTCAGTTTTACTTCCGCACGACGGACGTGACGGGCGTGGCGGAGCTTCCTGAGGGCACGGAGATGGTGATGCCGGGCGACAACGTGCAGCTGGTGGTGGAGTTGATTACGCCGGTGGCGATGGAGAAGGGCTTGCGGTTCGCGATTCGCGAAGGCGGACGCACCGTAGGCGCTGGAACCATCTCAGAGATTATCAAGTAGGCAGTACGAGCAATTTATGAGGTTCGGTGGGCGGTATGCCATGAGCCGGACCGGTCAGGAACAGGGAAATGCGGGAAATTGTTACATTGCAGTGCACTGTATGCAAGGAGCGCAATTACACCACGACGAAGAACAAGAAGACGACCACAGGCCGCCTCGAGTTCTCGAAGTTCTGTAACCGCTGCCGGAAGCACCAGCCGCACAGGGAATCGAAGTAGGTTTGAAGCCTCTGGCCCCTGGCCTTTAGCTGCTAGTTCCAGTCTTGTGAAGCAACTATGGTTGCTCTCCCGCGATGGAGCTAGAAGCTGGAAGCGAAGAGCTGGAAGCTGTTGTTAGGGGCGTAAGCTCAACGGTTAAACTGTCGGTCTCCAAAACCGAACTTGGGGGTTCGAATCCCTCCGCCCCTGCCAGATTGAGAAGGTAAGCGGCCGGCATAGACACCGGTCGCAAAGGACTAGAAGGATGGCGAGCAAGGCAACAATGGAAAAAGACGAACCAGGAGCGTTACAGAACATGTCGGGCGGCGCAATGGGCATGTGGAACAACATGACGCGCTTCCTGAACGACGTGCGCGCGGAGATGCGCAAAGTGGTGGCGCCCAACCGCAAGGAAGTGGAGACGACCACGGTGGTGGTTGTCATCACTGTCTTCCTCTTCGGCGCTTTTTTCTGGCTTGTTGACCTGGTTTTCAACCACGCCTTGCAGGCTGTCCTTACGAAGTTTGGCGCCGGGCAATAAGCCGTCCGGCCACGAATCGAGAGACCCATGACCGAAGAAATGGAACAACCCGCCGAGCAGCCCCAAACGGAGCAGCAGACGGAAGCTGAGCAACAGCCGGAACCACAGCCGGAGCGCAACGAGCGCTTCAAGTGGTACATCCTGCACGCATACTCGGGCTTCGAGCGCAAGGTGCGCGAGTCGATCCAGAGCCGCATTGCGGCCTTCGGGTTGGAGGACAAGGTTGGCCGCGTGATGATTCCCACTGAGCCGGTCACTGAAATTGTCAACGGCAAAAAGCGTACCGTAGAGCGTGTCTTCCTGCCCGGCTATGTGCTGGTGGAGATGGATCTCGACAATAACCTGTGGCACGTGCTCAAGGAAACGCCGAAGGTGACGGGCTTTCTGGGCACCGGTGACAAGCCCGTGGCGCTGAGCGAAGAAGAAGTGAGCGGAATTCTCTTCCGCTCTGAGACCGCGAAGGACAAGCCGCGGCTCAAAATCAAGTTTGAAAGGAATGAGTCCGTCCGCATCACTGACGGACCCTTTGCCAACTTCAACGGCGTGGTGGATGAGATTAACGAGGATCGCGAGACGCTGAAGGTCATGGTGACCATCTTCGGACGCTCCACCCCGGTCGAGCTCGAGTTCGGCAAGGTTGAAAAGATTGTGTAGCTGCAGCTTTCTGCAAGTAGCTTCCAGCTTCTGGCCGGTTGGTTTCTCTAGCGGCAACCGGTTTGCAGGCAAACGCTGAAGCGCAGTTCCAAAATTCGCATTAGAACTGACCAGCAGAAGGCTTTGAGCTAGGAGCTTGAAGCTGGTCCTGAAGGAACCCAAATGGCACCTCCGAAGAAAGTATCCACTTACGTCAAGCTGCAAATTGAGGCCGGCAAGGCCACGCCCGCGCCGCCGGTTGGCCCCGCGCTGGGCCAGGCGCAGGTCAACATCATGGAGTTCTGCAAGCAGTTCAACGCGCGCACGCAGAACAAGGAGATGGCCGGGCTCATCATCCCGGTTGTCATCACCGTTTATGCAGATCGCAGCTTCACCTTCGTCACCAAGACGCCGCCTGCGTCCATCCTGCTGAAGAAGGCTGCCGGTCTCGCCAAGGGCTCCGGTGCGCCTAACAAGGACAAGGTGGGCAAGGTGACCGAGAAGCAGGTGCGCGAAATCGCCACCCAGAAGATGCCCGACTTGAATGCCGCCTCGATTGATGCCGCCGTGAAGAGCATCAAGGGCACCGCCCGCTCCATGGGCATTGAAGTCGTCGGCTAGCCCGGCGTTCTGACGCAAATTTGAAAGGCCCTCCCCAATCGGGAGGGCCTTTCTTTCGCGCAGAGAGCTTGCAGCTCTGCCGGTTCCGCAAGTGTTGCCGTGCTCACATCCATCTGGTCTCTGAGCTCTGTAAGGTGAGTCTTCATAGATGCCCGCGCAGCTCTGGCAACGGAGGATTCGCGATGAAAGTTTTCAATGCAATGGGTCTGTTTGCTCTGGCTACCTGCCTCGGCTCCGCCCAAACGCGCCCGGCCTTGTCCACTCCCGCACAGGAAGCCACTTGCCGTGATACCGATGCGCTCCGTGCCGCGCAGCACATCGTCGACACCTGGATCTCAGGCTATAACCAAGGCAACCCTGCCCGTGTGGCAGCGTTATACGCGCCTGACGCCTATTACCTCACGCAGCACTACATCACAGGCATTGTTCACGGGCGACCGCGCATTCAGGCTTACATCAAGCTGGGCGTCGACGCCGGTTACCGTATCGATTCCATCCGCATCCTTCATGTGACCTGCAGCGCGGACTTCATGTATGTCATCACGCGCTACCGGTCCACGAACGCCGGCAGAAAGGATATGGGCGTCAATCTCGTGGTTGCGCGAAAGACCCCTCGCGGTTGGCGCATAGTTGCACACGAAGCCGCCGTCCCCGATCCGGCGACCGCGGTTCCGCACCTCAGAGTTCCCGCCAGCCGATAGAAAACAAAACCCGCCCGTACCTTTCAAGGGCCGGGCGGCTTTATTCATCTATTTGGGTGGCGTTTGAGTGAAGATCTCGTGCCGTTTGCCGGGCTCGGGTTTGGGTTTCGGCTTGGGAGCCTTCTTT
The DNA here is from genome assembly GCA_021781255.1 of Acidobacteriota bacterium. The sequence goes on along the minus strand of JAJXXG010000228.1, from coordinate 1,581 downwards.
GTTTCCTTGCGGCCTTTGTCTTTATTTCCCATGTAGCCAAGCATGACACAAATCCGGCCTGGCGAAAACCACCCAGCGGTGGAGTCGGTCCACCGCCGGGCTTTGCCTGTCTTACTCCTTCACCACCGGCTGGCTATCAAGTCGATCATGGTTCAGAATCGCGTTGAAAACCAGTCCGTAGTTTCCGATGGTCTCTCCGCGATAGACCGGGTTTATGCCGAAGAGCAGTACATTGCCTTTCCCCAGGTGTGCATCCACCACAATTGCGTGCTCGGCAATGGCATTGGGCTTGTTCAGCAGTCCATCCAGCAGCATGTGCTTGGCGTCAGTAAACCGCAGAATTACGTCAGGCCGCAGCGCCTCGGGAATCAGCCGCAGGTTGTTGCGCATCTGGTCCTCGTTCAGCGGCTTCGGCTCCCAGGGTTCCTGCTTCTTCAGCGGTGCAGCTGCCACAGGCTTGCGTCCCTCCGGCTCGTCGCCAGATTCCAGAGTGCCGCGCCCGGTTGGGCGCTTCTCGTAGGGGTCCATCAGCATACGTTCGCGGTCGGGTCCAACCGTGTTGCTCACGTTGAACACCATTCCCTTGGCGCTGATGACAGGAACACCGGGGCCGAATCCATTGGCCACCGGGCTCGCGCTGTCCACAAACACCGTGTTCAGCACCGTGCCCACCACGCGCGCATCGCCCTTTGGAGCCACGCTCACGCCCGGCGCAAGTCCCATGTCAATGGCGAACTGCGCCGTGTCCTCGCAGGTAATCAGCAGCCCACCGTCTTCCACAAACTTCTGCAGATGTGCCACGCCATCAAAGCCCAGGCCCGGCCGGGTGTCTGAAGTGGAATCGATGCGGCCCAGATTCGGTGTCAGCGCGGTCTTCTCCCACGGCATTGGGTTGTTCCACTTCGGCAGTCCATTGATGATGGCCTGCGGCGTGGCGTGACCCACGGGCGCAAAGATGATGACGTCATACTTCGCGCGTAGGTCCGCTTCCTTTGAGGCTGTCTGCGTGCTGATGTAGGCGTAGGGCACACCCTCAGTGTCAAAGGCATAGCGCCACCAGCCCTCGGTCTGCGTGCCCAGCCACGTGTGCATAATCGCAATGCGCGGTGCGGTGACCGTGTGTTTAGGAACTTTCGGCTCCACGCTCAGCCGTGTACCGTCCAGCGAATACTTGTGCAGTGCGGCAGTCAGCTCTGCGTCGCCCACGCTGGAGATCAGCAGCGATCCCTTGTTGAAGTGCTTCTCGCCCGCGTCAAAGGGTTTATCCACGGCTTCAATCCTGGCGCCCTTCAGCGCATACACCAGTGAGATGAGCGAGACCTGGCCATTATTGGGCACGGCCACGAATGAACCTTCCCCTTCAAGCCTGCCCGCCAGTGAAAGCGGGTCCGTCATCGGCTTCATTTCGGCCTTCAGGATGGAGGTATCCGTCACCCGCACCATCTTCACGTTGAACATGTCATGGAAGGACCAGCCGGTGTCATCGTAAGGATGCTTCTGCGGATCATCCGGCGCCCAGTACTGGTGGTCCAGCAGAGCATCGGCGATACGCGAATAGGGCTGATCCATGCGTACCACAAG
>JAJXXG010000754.1 GCA_021781255.1 Acidobacteriota bacterium | reverse complement strand
TGATTCCGTGATTTCCGCGTTGCAGAGTGGAGACAAGATCGAGATTCGCGGCTTTGGTTCTTTCCGCATCCGCCAGCGCAATCCCCGCATTGGCCGGAACCCCAAGACCGGCGAGCGCGTGGAAGTGCCCGCCAAGCGTGTGCCCTACTTCAAGCCATCCAAGGAACTTCGCGACCTGGTGAATCCGGGAGAAGCCGCCAAGACTGCGTAGGCGATCTCCTCGGCCGGGGGAGGTTCTCTTCTCTTCCTCGCTGCATCCCTGCTCGAAAGCTTCGCTCGTCTAGCGCGGCCGGATGCCGATGACGCTCATCATGCGTCCGGCATGGCCGCGCGAGGCGCGGTGCGAGAAGAACAGCTCCCGCTGGCAGCTTGTGCATCCGCCCACCACGCTGATGGCGCTGGCCTTCAGCCCCGCATCCAGCAACTGGCGGCGATTGGCTTCGATGAGATCAACATGCAGACTGGGGCCAATGGGTGAGTGACCCGGAGCGCGCTGCGTGAGAAACAGCATCGGGTAGCGGGTCCGTACCGGATCGGAATCGTAGACCTCGCGGAAGAGCAGGCGGGCATAGCTGAATTGCGACTCGAAGATGGAGAGCACCTCGTCGCCGACGGCGTAGCAGCAGACGCCGATGCCGGGGCCGATGGCCGCTACGAGGTCCTCGGGCCGGGAGCCGAACTCGAAGCGCATCCGCCCAATACCGGTTTCGACGATGCGCTTGACGGTTCCGCGCCAGCCGGCGTGGAAGGCCGCGACGACGCGGCGCTTGCGGTCGGCGACGAGGACCGGGATGCAGTCGGCGGTCTGCACGGCAAGAAGGATGCCCGGCTCGGCGGTCATCACGCCGTCGCCCTTGCGGGGCCGCTCGCGCCGCGCGTCAGCCGCGCCCGCCACAACCACCACATTGGAGTGAACCTGGCGCAGCGCCACCAGCGGCGTGTCCGGGCTGCCCGTGATGGCTTCGGCAAACAGGCGGCGATTGCGGGTGACGTTCTCGCGGTCATCGGCGGCCGTAAAGCCAAGATTCAGCTCGCCGGGCGCATCGTCGGCGCAGTAGGCGCGGCTGACTCCGCCCTTGCGGGTGCTGAAGCCATGCCAGAGCCACGGCATCTTTCCCCAGGCTGGAACGGCAATGAAGGGCAGGCCGTTGGCGGCCACGCGGGGCTCCGGCGCGGGCTTCTGCAGCTCCTGTGGCATGGCGCGCTCCATGCGAAGCTGGCGCGTGATGCCTGCGGGCTTTCCGCGGCGGTTGCGCGTGAGGCCGGCAATGCTGAAGAGAGCGTCAATGGCCTCAATTTCCGGCGTTCGCTTTGCGAGTTTGGGTCCGGTTTTGGGTTTCGAGGAAGACAGCGTCACATGACGATTGTACCGGGAGGTCAGATGGCACATCGCGCAGGAAGGGAGCAAATGGGCCTGCCTTCCGGCAGGCCCGCTCGAGAGGCATTCAAAAGGAGGGAAACCTGGAGGGGTGAAGAGAAGAGATCTGTCGCCAGACCTTCAAGGGAGAATGGTTGCCGTTTTCGGAAGGAACTTCATCGGGGAAGCCTCTACCTGTTGCAAGGTAAGACGTGAACCACCGCGAGAAGGTTGCCCGGCACGGATGAATCGCGCAGGGGGCTGAAAAATGCTTCATGCAGCCCCATGCACGGCAGGTTTCAATCCGCGCCACTGAAGGCCTACGGCTTTGGCTCCTCTTCCTGTTGCACCACGGGGCCTTCGCCGGGGAAGGGCCAGTTGGTGTCCAGCAGCAACTCCTTTTCTCGCTGCGCTTTGGGCACGTTGTTGATTTTCAGGTTCTCAAAGAAGTGAACGCCGGTCTTGCCAGCGGTCACAATGTCAAGGTCGCCGTCGCCATCCATGTCCTGCGTGATGAACTGCGTTCCCGCGCCTGCGGTGCCGTTGACCGAGATGGCGTAGCGCGTGAACTCGCCGGTCTTGCGGTTGATCTTGTAGTAGTAGACCACCAGCGGATCATGGGAGCCGGGGTCGTTGCCGGAGTGCCCGCGATAGCGCTTGCCTGCGAGCAGTTCAGGCTGGCCATCGCCGTCAATGTCCACCAGCTTGAGCGCGTGAACCTGCGAAAAACTCTCGTCGATGGTGTGCCTGACCCAGTGGCGGCCTTTGCCCTGGCCCTTTTGGTCAATCTTCTGCTCGAGCCAGTAGATGCCGTAGCTGTGCCCCTGGCCGTAAATCACGTCGGTCTTGCCGTCGTTATTCACGTCGTAGCCAATGATGGGAAAGCCGGCGTCGTTCATCTGCCAGTCGCCGTGCCACTCCCACTTATCGTTGTTCGCGTCGATCTGGCGAAACCAGCCATTGGGCGTGAGGATGTCGGCTTTGCCGTCGCCGTCGATGTCGGCCACGCCGATGCCGTGGCCGTCCTGCGCACGGCCGCCGACATGGTGCACCTTCGGCTCAGCGCCGGAAAAGTCAATCCACAAAATGCCGGAGTGGTTGTAGTGCGCAAAGATCAGGTCCGGCTTGCCGTCGCCATTGATGTCCGCCTGCCAGCCGCCTTCGGTGTCATAGCTGTCGGTGATGAAGTGCTTCTTCCACACCGCGCCGAGCTTTTTGGGATTCTCGTACCACCAGATGCCGTTGAGCATCCAGCCGGTGGTCACCACGTCCGGCGCGCCGTCGTGGTTTACGTCGATGGTCCACTCGCCGCAGTCGGAGACGAACTCATTCAGCGTGCCGGCCTCGCGATACTGGTGGCGGGTCCATGCGCCGCCCTGCGGACCGGGGTTCTCGTACCAGTAGGCTCCGCTCAGGATGTCGGGCCGCCCGTCGCCGTTCATATCCAGCGTGGTCACGCCTTCGGCATGGTCCGTGCCCAGACGGTGGACGAAAAATGTTGCCTGCATCACGCCGTAGGGGCCGGGGCCGGGCGTGGTCTTGCGTTCAGTCTGCGACAGGGCGGGGAGACTCGACGCGACCATGCAAAGCACAAGCAGCGCGCCGCGGAAATTGATTTTCATGGAGGACACCTTTCGCTCGCCATTTTCGTCTGCGGCAGTGCTGGCCCGCAACCCGCCTCAGGCTTCGTTCGATTTTGGCCGCGCGGCGCGCTCGATCACGCGCGTGATGAGCGTGACGGGCAGAAAGCGCACCAGCAGCGCGGTGAGCCGTCCGTTCAGGTACGGAATGATTGTCCGCTGCCCGCGGGCAAGGGCGGCGATGGCCTGCCGGGCGACTTCTTCGGCAGTCTGGATGCCGCTGCGCCTGAACTTCTGCGCGCGGGCGACCTCGAAGAATTCGCTCTCCGTGGTGCCGGGGCAAAGCGCAGTGACCTTCACGCCAAAACGCGCCACCTCCGCCGCGATGCCCAGAGCAAAAAAGCGGTCGAATGCCTTGGTGGCGGCATAGGTGGAAAGGTACGGCACGGGCTGAAAGCTCGCGGTCGACGCCACCACCAGCATCCAGCCGCGGCGGCGCTTGACCATGGGCGCAATGAAGAGCCGCGCCAGGCGCGCCACGGCCTCGCAGTTCACGCGAATCTGGCTCATCTCCTGCTCGATGGGACTCTCATGGAAGGCGCTGTACTGGCCGAGGCCCGCGTTGTTGATGACGATGTCAACGGTTATGCCCGCGCCTTCTGTCGCGTCAAAGATCTGCTGCGGCGCGGCGGGGTCGTTCAGGTCGGCGACGACGATGCGCACCTGCGCGCCGCGTGCGAGCAACTCGGCGGCCAGCGCCTCAAGCCGCTCCGCGCGCCGCGCTGTGAGGATGAGATTTGCGCCGTGCGAAGCCAGCTCGCGCGCCAGCGCTGTGCCGATGCCCGCGCTGGCTCCGGTCACCAGCGCCCACTTGCCTTTGAAGTCTTGTGTGCTCGCCATGGGGGAGATCATAGCGGATGAGCCGCGCCAATCCGGGCGCTCTGCGACAAAGGCCGCATTTGTTGTGCATGGCCGATGCGCGCCCACCACTTTTCTCTGTCTCCAGAGCGGAAAGGATTCATCCCGGTGTAAGAAAGTTCGATGCGATAACACTGGGATATTTCCAGACAACATGGGACCAGTGGAATCAGCGGAAGTTGTCTTTGCTCCACGCAAAGACTCTGCATCCGTGCAAGGCTACCTTCCTTCTGTTTCCTGCATCCTTGTTAGTTACTGGAAGAGTTAAAGAAGACGGAGGATTCACAACTTATGAAGTTACGTTTAGCCATGGCGGCGGTTCTGTGCGCCGGCATTTCCTTTGTTTCAGCGTCCGCATTTGCGGACAGTGTCAAGGTCGATTTCAACCATCACGCTCACTTCGCAAGCTTTCGCACGTATTCCTGGGGAGCCGTCAAGGTCTCCAACTCTTTAAACTCCGATCGGATCAAACGTTCCGTCGACAGCGTTTTGCAGAAAGCGGGCTGGAAGGAAGTTCCTTCTGGTGGCGAGGTTACGGTCATGGCCACCGATAACATTCACAGTGAACAGGAAGCTGAGACCTACTACAACGGCATGGGTGGTGGCTGGGGTATGGGCTGGGGCTGGGGAGGCTGGGGGATGCCTGGCGGCGGATTCGGTGACGAAACCACGACCACAACCAACGTCCGCCAGGCACACCTCGTCATCGACATGTTTAACGCGAGCGCCAAGTCTCTGCTCTGGCGCGGGGTTTCGAGGGGCGAACTGTCGAACAACTCTGATACCAACCGCAAGCGGCTCTATGAAGACATCCACCGGATGTTCCGGGACTTCCCCCCGAAAGCCAAGGGCTGATCCTCAAGACAAAGGGGTAGCGGAAGATCGCTGCCCCTTGTCCCACCACGCATTCGACACAAAGTTACGGATGTGACTCAGGCCTCTCTGTGCCTTGGGCCGGGAAACTGATTCCGGCCTGTTGCATTGCCCTATTGGCCACCCTGCGGAGCCGAATCCGCAAAGATCAATTCGCTCTCAAACTCCTCATTCAGCCACTTGCTGAAGGCGGCGAAGTCCTCGTCGCGGCCAAGGAAGTCGCGGACGAGCACTCGTCCCGGCCTGGAGCCGCCCTGTTCCAGCACAGCCTTGCGGTAGCGCGCGCCGGCGTCGCAGCCCAGCAGGTCGGCGGGGTCGAACTGCGCAAAGAAGTCCAGCGCAATCACCTTGTCGAACGCATAGGTGTAGTAGTTCGAGGAGTAGCCCGTCAGGTGGCCGAAGCTCGCATACATGCGGTTGCCTTCGAGCCAGGTCCACGGCTGCAGGCTCTGGTAGAGGCGTTTTGTGGTGGCGTCGAGGTCAAGGCCCGCCGGGTTCTGGTCGTGCAGGTCGAGCGAGAGGGTGGTGTAGTAGAGCTGCGCGCGCACCCAGTCCGCGCGGCCAAACGAGCCTGCTCGTTTCATCCTCTGGATGAGATTGGATGGCAAAACCTCGCCGGTCTGGTAGTGTTTCGCAAAGGCCTGCAGCAGCTTCTCGTCGCGGAAGAACTCTTCGAGCATCTGCGACGGCACCTCGATGAAGTCGCCCTCGGTGGCAAAGCCGGAGACGCCTGCCCACTCCGTCCGGCCGCCGAGGATGGCGTGCATCAGGTGGCCGAACTCATGGAAGAAGGTCACCACGTCGCTGTACTGCAGCAGGCCGGGGTCGCCCGCTTCGCCGCCGGGAAAGTTGCAGATGAGCGCGGCTTCGGGCAGGTAGCGCCCGCGCACGCCCGTCACCACCGGCGCGGCGCTGAACCACTTGTCCTTGCCCTCGCGCGGATGCATGTCGAGGTAGAAGCGCCCCACGACGCAGCCGTCCTCAATGACCTCGAAGACTGAGACGGCCGGGTCCCACCCCTTCGCGGACGACGGGCGGAACTCGACCTTGAAGAGCCGGGCCGCCGTTTGCAGCACGCCCGCCTCCACCTGCGCATACGGGAAGTAGGGGCGCACAGACTGCGAATCGAAGTCGAAGGCCGAGCGGCGGAACTGCTCATACCAGTAGCCGCGGCTGGTGATGTCGATGCCCTCAAGCCCGGGCTGCTGTTTCCTGGCGTAGTCGAGTATCAACGTGTGCTCGCGGCTGGCCCCCTCACGGCTGGCCTCGTCGAGCCGGGCCAGAAAGGTGCGTACGTTGGCGGCTGAGCCCATCATCTGGTCGGCGGTGGCCAGGTCCGCCCAGCTGCGAAAGCCGAGGATGGTCGCAATCTCCTGCCGCGTGGCCAGCAGGTCCAGCAGAATCTGCTGGTTAGCCGGATAGGCGCGGGTGTTGTAGGCCAGGAACATGCGCTCGCGCAGGGCCGCGCTGGTGGCAAAGGTCATCACCGGCTGCATGTCGGGCTGGTCGGTCGAGAGGGTGACGCGGCCCACGGCATCTGGCTGATGTCGGGCGAGATAGTCGGCGGGCAGGCCGGCCAGCTCGGCCTCGGTGGTTTCGACGGTCTTGCCGCCCTCCTGAATGTTGCGGGCGAACTCCAGCGAGAGCCGGGTGGCTTTTTCGTGCAGCGCCTGCAGGTGCTCGCGGGTGGCCTGGTCCTTGTCCACGCCGGCCAGCCGGTAGCCCAGCAGCGTGCGTTCCACATAGTGCTTTGTCGCGGGGCTCGCGCTATCCAGACGGATGACTGTGAGCGCCTCATAGACGGCGCGGTTCAGGCTCAGGGCGCTGGCGGCCATGGCCACGCGCTGTGCCTCCATCTGCGCCTGGTCGCGGACTGCCTTGTCCGCAGCCACGGAGTTGAGCACGCCCGCCTGCGCTCCGGCCAAGCTAAGTTGCTCAATTGCCACGTCATACAGGCTCAGCGAGTTCTCCGGCACGCGCGGCCCTTCAACGGCCAGCAGGGCAGCCAGCGCCGCCTCATGGGCGGCAATCCTGGCGCTGACCCAGGCGGTGAGCGCTTCAGCGGAGGCGGCGCCGCCAGCCTCCCAGGCGCGCAGGTCTTCAATGACGGCGAGAGCAGTAGCGGTTGCAGCGGACATATTGGGGACAAACCTCCGAAGCTCCAGATTGCCACAGCCGGATGGTTCCGCGTATCGAAGACCGGAGATTGGCAGGAATTCGCACAAGAATGGTTGCATCCGGAGCGCAACCCATCTAATATGCGTCAATTGACTGCTATGCCTCACGCCGCCTCCATCGCGCCGCCTCCGCCAGCCGCTGGACCGCGCCTGCGTTTGGGCA
>JAJXXG010000294.1 GCA_021781255.1 Acidobacteriota bacterium | reverse complement strand
ATCCTCATCACCGTCGTAGGTGGTCAGCACAATGAACCGCGCACTCGGCGACTCCATGCGGATGCGCTGAATCACATCCACGCCGCCCATGCGCGGCAGCCGCAGGTCAATCAGCGTGATGTTCGGCTGGTGCTTGCGAAACTGCGTAATCGCCTCCACGCCATCGGCGGCCTCGCCCACCACTTCAATTCCTTCCACCACGTTCAGCAGCGCCACCAGTCCCTGGCGCACAACATGGTGGTCTTCCACCACCAGCACGCGAATCGTTTCCTGTGCCACGGTCACTCCTTTACCTCTCTGGGTACTTCTTTGGGTTTGGGCGCCGGCGCGTGCAGCCGCACAGTCGTTCCGCCCTTCGGCGCGCTGGTCACTTCAAGCGTGCCTCCAATCAGCGTCGCCCGCTCGCGCATCCCGGTCAGTCCAAAATGCCCCGGCGGCGAAGCCGCTGCCTCGCTTGCCGCAAAGCCGCGTCCGTCGTCCCTCACCTCCAGCGCAACCTCTGCCGGTCCATACTCCAGCTGAACCCACAGGTTCCTGGCGCCCGCGTGCTTCTTTACATTATGGATTGCCTCCTGGGCCACGCGCAGAAATTCCCGCTCCGTGCCCGGCGGAAGTGGCCGGTAGGCCCCGTAAAGGCTGAAGTGCGCTTCCGCCCCGTGCCCGGCTGCGTGCTCCGTCACGCGCCGCAACTGCACCGGCAGCGTCTTCTCGCCGGAGTCCTGCGAGCGCAGCGCCCATATCGATTGCCGCGCATCGGCCAGCCCTTCCCTCACATAACCGCGCGTCGTGTCCAGATGCTTCGCCGCAGCATCCACCTTGTTGTGGCGCAACAGTTCCGCCAGCACCTCCAACTGCACTGAGATGCCCACATATCCCTGCGCCAGCGTGTCGTGAATCTCGCGCGCAATGCGGTTGCGCTCATTCAACACCGCGCTGAACTCGCGTTCGGCCCGCTGCAGCCGCTCCCGCAGAAGCAGCACAATCAGCCCCGCGCTCGCCGCTGCCAGCAGAATGTAAAACCACGCCGTCTGGTAGAAGTGCGGCCGCAGCTCAAACCGCAGCGCTGCGCCCGCGCTGTTCCATACCCCGTCGTTGTTCGCCGCCTGCACGCGAAACGTATACCGCCCCGGCGGAATGTTGGTGTAGTACGCCGTCCGCCGCGCTCCGGCCTCCGTCCAACCCTTGTCAAAGCCCTCCAGCATGTAGCGGTAGCGCACCTTTTGCGGCGCGGTAAAGCTCAGCCCCGCGTAATCAAACTCAAAGTGCACATGCCCCGCCGCAACCTTCAGCCAGGGGTCCGCAGCGCGCAGCGGCTGGTCAAGGTCGTCCACCGCAAAGCGCTCCACCGTCACCGGCGGAGGAAGCGTGTTGATGGGGAAGTGCGCCGGGTCCACCTCCACCAGCGCCTTCGGCGTGGCGAACCACAGCCGCCCGTCGCGCGAGCGCCACGCTGAGGGGTGGCTGTTCGTGGCCGTTTCGCGGCTGCGCAGCCCGTCCGCCGGGCCGAACGTAATCCAGTGCGAGCAATCCACTGCCATTGTGCAGTCGCACCGCGCGATGCCGTCGTCGGTGGCAAACCACAGGTGGCCGCCGCCGTCGTCCAGAATGGCGTGAATCGAAGCCTGATTCACCTTCCTGTCCTGCGAAGCGGAAAACTTCGCGCCATCCCACAGGTTCCAGCCGTGGTCCTGCGTTCCAATCAGCAGCGCGCCATTGCTGCGCGGCAGCAGGGAGGTGATTACGTTGCTCGAAAGGCCGCTGGCCCTCGTGTAGTTCGTAATGCTGCCCGCGGCAATCCGCGAAAGCCCCGCCAGCGTCGCCACCCACAGATTCCCGCGCGAGTCGCGCGCCATCGCGCCCACCAGGTCGCTGCCCAATCCCGTCGCCTGCGTGTACGTCTGCATCTGCCTGCCCGCCGGAGCCTTGCTCCATTGCGTCAGCCCGCGCCGCGTGCCCACCCACAGCGTCCCATCCGCATCCACCAGCAGCGACCGCACAAAGTCGTCGGGCAGCCCATCCGCCGAGGTATACGATGCCACCTGTCCCCCGTGAATGTAGCTCAGCCCGTCTGGCGTGCCCACCCAGAGAGCCCCGTCCGGCCCCGCCGCCAGCGACAGAATCACATCGCTCAGCAGCCCGTCGCGCACGGTATAGACTTTTGTGCTCCATGCGCCTTCGGCAGTTCGATGCATGGCGTTCAGTCCGCTCCCGCTCGTGCCCACCCACAGCGTGCCTGCTCCGTCCTCCACCACCGTCGTCGTCGCGTCCGAGGAGAGTCCCTCCCGCCTCCCGACGCTGCGGAAGCGCTCATCGCGCAGAATGTCCAGGCCCGCGGTCTCCGTGCCCACCCACATGTTGCCTTCAGCATCTTCCAGCAGCGTCAAGATCGAGGCGCTCGCCAGCGCATCGGTCAATGGCAGCAGTTGCACCTTGCCGTCTGTCAGCCGGGCAAGCCCGCCATTGGTCCCGATCCACAAACTTCCATTGCGGTCCGCATACAGCGTCTGTATCCGGCTGCCCGGCAGCTCCTTGCCGGCGGCCAGCCGTTCCAAGACGCTGTTCCCGCGCACCACAACCAGCCTGCTGTTCGTCGCCAGGGCCGTTGCCTGCCCGGGCAGGTACGCCAGAAACTCAACCCCATCCTTCGGCAGGCCGCCCAGTGCGGCTTGCTGTCTCCAGCCGTCCCCGGAGTGGGGAGTTTCATCCACCCAGGCCGCGCCCTGCACCTGCGTGATCACTGCTCCCGGCCGCCAGTCGCCCGCCGGTTCAAAGCGCTTGTCCGCCAGCCGCGCCAGACCCGCGTCGGTATACACCCACAGCGAACCCGATTTGTCCTCTGCCAATGCGCGAATCGAGTCACTGGGCAGCCCATCCCGCGCGCCAAAGATTGTTACATCGCCATTCGCCCATCGCGCCAGACCCTCGCTGGTTCCCACCCATAGCGCTCCATCCCCGGTTGGCAACAGGCATCGGATGTCACCGCTCGGCAGTGCCGGGTTTGAGTTTCGGTCGAACACCGCAAATGCGTTTCCGTCAAAGCGCGCCAGCCCCGCTTCGGTCCCCAGCCAAAGGTAGCCGTCGCGCGTCTGCGCCAGCGCATGCACCGTGTTCTGCGGCAGGCCGTTCTCCATCACCCACGACTGCCGCCCATACCCGGCCAGCGCCGTCGTCGGTTGCAGTCCCACGGCGGCAAGCGCTCCGCACGCCAACAGCGCGCCCGCCAGCCACCGCCCCGCCTTTGCTTTCGAATTGGAAAAGCCGTGTGCCAAGGTTGCAGGCCGGCCCTCTGCCGGGCAAACTCACCATGCGCCAATATTGTGTACTTCAACAGTAATAGGACCAGCCGCAAAATGTAACTAAGTCCTTCATTCCAGCCACTAAGAAGTGCTCGCGCCTACATCCATGGGTGGAGCCACCACTAAGCCAAACGGCTCAAGACAAGCTTTCTCCCCGGCGTTAGTCTGTCTTTGTCTCCTGATTGGCCTGTACATTTCTGGCATGTGATTATCGGGTGGCTGCGCAAGGGTCGCAGCCGCCCGGTTCTTTTTTTCAGGCCCCGCCGCCCGCTTCCCGGTCTCTCCGCGCCGTGCGAATTTCCTCCAACTCTGCTACCCTCATTCGTCCTATGGAATACGCCAATCTTCATCTCGAAAAACGCTCTCCTCTGGCCATTGTCACCCTCGATCGCCCCAAGGTCCTCAACGCGCTCAACGCCGCCACCGTCGCTGAGCTTGACTCCGCCTTCCACGACCTCGCCGCAGACGCCAGCATCCGCGCCGTGCTGCTCACCGGAGCAGGAGGCCGCGCCTTCGCCGCCGGAGCCGACATTGGCGAGCTCTCCGCGCTCGCCGCCCAGGAGGGCCAGCCCTTCGCCCTGCGTGGACAGGGCGTCCTGCGCCTCATTGAAACGCTCGGCAAGCCCGTCATTGCCTGCGTCCAGGGATTCGCTCTGGGCGGCGGCTGTGAGCTGGCCATGGCTTGCACGCTGCGCATTGCCGCAGACGACGCCCGCTTCGGACAGCCCGAAGTCAAGCTCGGCATCATCGCCGGCTACGGCGGCACGCAGCGCCTCCCGCGTCTCGTCGGCCGCGGCCGCGGGCTTAAAATGCTCCTCACCGGCGCCATCATCGATGCGCACGAGGCCCTCCGCATCGGCCTCGTTGATGAAGTCGTCCCCGCCGCCGAACTCATGGCCCGCGCCCAGGCCCTCGCGCTTGAAATCGCCGCCAACGCGCCCCTCGCCATCGCAGAAACCCTCCGCGCCGTCGATGAGGGCATCGACCTGCCCCTCGACCTGGCCCTCTTGCGTGAAAGCGTCCGCTTCGGCCACGTCTGCGGCACCGCAGATAAGGCCGAAGGCACGCAGGCCTTCCTCGCCAAACGCGCCCCCGTCTGGAAAGGCGAATAAAGCCCGCCCCTGCTATTCTGGGAGTGTCATGAATCGCACCAGAATCAGCGGATTTGCAGCCTTTGCGCTGCTCCTGGCCTTCTCTCTCGTCGCCTGCCACAACCCCGAGCAGGCCGTCGAAGGCGTCGCCCACAGCGCCGTCAACGCCGAGCAAAAGGCCCAGGCCGCCGCCACGCAACGTGACCGCCAGCGCGCCGCCCTCGCCAATATCCCGCTCCCCACCAAAAGCCTCTACGTGGACATCCACGAGCCCGGCGCCTGGCAGAACCCCTTCCTCTCCGTCGAGGCAGACGGCCTCAACCTGCGCATTACGATCGCCGACGCCAACCCCAGCACCATGGGGCAGGGAACCATGCTCCGCCCCGAGGGCGCCCGCCGCCAGGAACTCCAGCTTCGTCCCGCAGACCTGGCCGATGCCGTCGTCGCCCTGCCCCCGAGCGCCTGGCGCTACGGCCGCGTCATCGCCGTCGCTGAAGCCCCCGGCGCCAGCGCCAAAGACCGCGCCAAAGTCCGCCGCAACGTCGAAGCCGCCATCCAGCAGCTCAACGACCTCGGCATCGTCGTCGAAGAGTGGCCCGGCCGGTAGCGCAGTCCACCGTGCATCTCGTCGCTGACGCCTTGTAACAGGGCACAACTTCACAGGCTGCGAAAAAACCCATCGCTGGCAATGTTTTGTAACAGGGCACGACTTCAGTCGTGCCGCAAGTGGCTTAAAATCATCCCGGCCTTCAGGCCCTGCGCTTCTGTGCTTTCTCGTTCAGCCTGCTTCTCGCGCGCTTTCCCGCAGCCTCTTCAGCCCCTGTGCCGGCGGGCTGCACAATCGGCCCGGTCCTCCACAGCCATGCTCCCAACGAGCCGCGCATCCCCGCGCCTGCAAGCCCACCTGCGCCCGCATTTTTCTTATAATGGTTGAGAGAACGTCTTTATACGGGTCATAACGCCATGCCAGCTTACGAATATCAGTGCCAGTCCTGCTCCCACCACTTCGATCAGCGCCAGAAAATGTCCGATGCCCCTCTCACCACCTGCCCCAGGTGCGGCGGCCCCGTCGAGCGGCTCATCAGCGGCGGCGCGGGAGCCATCTCCAAAGGCGGCAGCTCCGCATCCTCCGCTGACCCCGGCCCCACTTGCGGCCTCGGCGGCTGCTGCGGCGGCGGCGCCTGCCCCATGGAGTAGCGCCGTCCGCTTATCCGATCAAATGCCCCAAACCGCGCCTTGTGAAAGGGCACGACTTCAGTCGTGCCGAAAACGCCGAATAAGATGATGTGGGCTTCAGCCCCTGCCGCCAATTCCAGCGCATCCTACGGCCACCCAATGATGCGCCAGGAACCTGCACAATGCCGCAGTGCTCGTCGCTTGACTGAAGGGCGTTTGTCGGTAGCAATTCCGGCACATCATTGAAGGGAATGCAGGCAGGTTCAACCAAGGCACGCGCCTAAACTCAGCTTTGGAATGTGCTGCTCATTTTTGTTGCATCTGCAAAACCTCACGTCTAGGATCGCGTTGGCACCCTGCGGAATAATGACCCAGGCCTCCGCCAGCGATAGCATTCCGAAGCTCGTTCCATAAAACTTCCTATGGCATCTCGTGTAAGGTCGTCTTCCTCAGGCACTAAGCGCATCTGGGTCCAGATGTTGACATTCTTCACAGCGACGTTCCTGATCGCCTGGGGCACATGGATCCCCCTTTTCGTCAAACCATCCTTACCGCGCCAGATCGCATTTATTGGTTTGTTCGCACCCGCGCTTGCTGGATTGATGACTGCTGCCCTCTATGGCGGCCAGGGCAGCGTGCGCGAGATCGTTCGACGAATTACGATTTTGACCTTCTCACCACAGTGGGTGCTACTCTCAGCCTTCATCATGCCGGCAATCTATATGACTGCGCTTGGTGTACTCCGGGTCATTCGCCCTCGCGAAGCCGCCCCACTCTTCGCAGGAAACACTCCGTTCTTTATTGCTGCCAGCTTTGTCTGGCTTGTCTTCGTGACTTCCGGAGAAGAGTTTGGTTGGCGAGGCTATGCACTGCCTCGTTTGCTTGAATGCTCCAACAGTCCTGTTCTGATTAGTATCGGGCTGGGTTTTGTGTGGGGCCTCTGGCATCTACCCTTGTATCTGCTCCCTGGGCAATCAGCATTCCCGCTCCCACTCTTCTTGATCTTCACGAGTTCGCAGGGTGTTCTCTACACACTGATATTTGTCAGGACGAAGGGAAGCCTCTTGCCTGCGCTGCTGCTCCACGCAGGAACAGACATCGCGCCCAGAGTCTTTCAACTCCCCCACCTCCCCGAAGTATTTTGGATCATCGTCGATCTAACGTTGACACTGGTCACTACCGGATTGGTGCTTCGGATGAGGGGGCAGCTCAGTGCCAGCCAACAATGGCACGCTGAAATCGCCAGCCTTCCTTCGGAGTGAATCTCCTCTGGGCGGGTGGCCACGGTCTCCCCGTCCTTTCCCAACCACAAATGAGGGTGCCCCCGGTGCCTCGCACTTGGGCACCGGGGATACCACAGACCTCCACCGGCGATGGTTCCGATTGATCCTCGAAAATCCGCAAACCGGAACTAACCCAACCTACCCTCACCCACCCGCCTTCCGCGAAGTCAATCCCCTCGCACCCAATCTCATCCCCAACCCATTCATTCCACCCGCCCAATGTCCC
>JAJXXG010000846.1 GCA_021781255.1 Acidobacteriota bacterium | reverse complement strand
CATAGCCGGAGCCGTAGGACCAGATCTCGCGCGTCTCAGGAAAGTGCACGATGTACTTGGTTTCGTTGCATGGCCAGGGAACGTCCGGCTGGCCGGGCTTGAGCGGCATGCCCACGGAGTGCATGCAGGGAACCACGCGCTTCTCATCCTTGTCGATCTCCGCAAAGACCGGCGCGCCAATGCGGGCCATGATGCGCATCTGCGTCACCACGTAAGGCGAGTCCGTGAGTTGAACGCCGATGCCCGACATGACTGACCCGATCGGACCCATGCTGAACGGAAGCACATACATCGTTCGGCCTTGCATGCAGCCGCGAAACAGTTGCTTCAGCCGGCGCCGCATCGCGTAGGGATCTTCCCAGTTGTTGGTGGGGCCAGCCGCATCGCGCGAAAGGGAGCAGATGAAAGTACGGTCCTCCACGCGAGCCACATCGCTGGGTACAGAGCGCGCATAGTAGCAGCCGGGCCACTTTTCCTGGTCCAGCCGTGTATACGTGCCGGCAGCAACAAGGCGCTCACAAAGGGCATCGTACTCCGCCTGCGAGCCGTCCACCCAGTGAATGGCATCGGGCCGGCAGAGATCGGCCATCTTCTCAACCCAGCGGATGAGATGCCGGTTTGTGGTGAGCGGAATATCGTTGCGGAGCGGGGCGACTGCGGTCACGGAAGGATTCATGCGAATCAGACTCCTACTGCCTCAATCTCAGCATTAAACGGCCTGCGGGAAGGATCCGGCAACCCGATGGCTCGAAAGCACAGGTACGGTTGGTTCACCCTTCAGCCATCTGCACGGCTCAAGAAAAATAGAGTAGAACAGTTCCGCCGGAATCTCTGCAAATCTGTCGGATACTGTTCTACTCACACAGGTCGAGCAATTTGGCTTGTGGCTAACCTCCGCTGGGGCCGTTGTGGCAGTCATAGCAACTCACCTGGTGCCCTTGGGTAAACGACTTTGAGCCGCCGTCGTCTACAGAGAACGTTCTTGCCGTTGACGTGGCGGAGAGCGGTGAGCCTGTGTAATTTGCTCCATGGCAATAGGCGCATTGCGTATAGCGCCCGTTGCTGGCGTAGCTGGAATGTTGATTGACCCACGTCTGGCCGATGGTATGTATGCCATGCGGCCCGCCCGTTTGCGTCGTTGGGGCTGTCACGTGGCACACGGTGCATTCCACGATCTTTCCCGCGTAGCCCTGCAGATTGGTGCTGTACACATTGTCGTTGGCCTGCAGGCTGGGATACTCCGCGTGTTGCGATCCGTGGCAGCCGGAGCAGTAGACTCCGCCATGCCCCTTGCTGAAGCGATACAAATCCTTGCCCACGGAAGGTGTGTCCGGGTTAGTGGCAAACGTCAGATCGGTTGCGATTCGCCACGCTCCGGTCGAGTCAAAGGTGGTGGAGTAGCGCGTTCCGTTTGTATGGCACATCTGGCACGATGGCAGGTCGAGCCAGCCCTGTCGTGTCGCCGATCCCACCGCGCTCAGGTTGCCGTGGCAGTCGTAACACGCAACCTTGTTCATCGCTCCACGCTGGCACTTCGTCTGCGGCCCGGGATGGCACAGATAGCACGAATTGTAGGGCGTGGTGGCGTTGTCGAGCGTCGTACCGGTCGAGGGATTGATCACAGAGCTGTGCAGGTCGTGCATGTCCTGGGTCAGCGGACGGATTCCGGAGATGCCGGGAGCAGAGAGCGCATTGGTACCATGGCACGCCGCGCACAGAATCGGAGTACCGGATTTGGCCGTCTGATACAGGCTTGCCTGGTAGGTATAACCATTGGCTTGCAGCGCAGGCAGGTAAGACGAGACATTCCAGCGGTCGTCGTGCTTCTTCAGGATGTTGAGCTTCACATCCTTGGCAGGATCAGGGTTGTTCTCCCATCCTGAGGCCGGTTGTGCTGCCGTGCTGCCGCCGGAGGCATGACAGGTGGAGCAGGTCATCTCATCACTCACGGCAAGCACCGCGGTGGTGGTGGCCAGCACTTTGCCGGATGCATCCCGGGCCACGATCTTCGCCATGGGATACGGATTGCGGTTGCCCGCGTCGTCGTACGGTACCGTCGGAATTGCCGTGGCTTCCCATGTGCCCGAGGTGCTGTCGTAGGTCATGGGATGCGGCTTCTTGCTCTGCACCGGATTCCCGGTCAGCCCTATGTCCCCTGTGACATTCACGTGAAACAGGGTTTTGACGTAGCTCCAGAAGTTGGTCTTGCTCACGCTGGTGGTATTGATGGATCCGGAAGTATCCGTCATTGCCTCGTAGGTCACGGTGACTCCCGTGACGAGCGTGGGATTATCGCCGCGTTGAATCACTTGAGCGCGCACTGTGTTGTAGGGCGGCAGCACTGCAAAGATGGAGTAGTCCTTGCCATCCATGCAATGCATGCCAAGTTCACTCCACGCCGTGACGACGTAGTTTCCCGACTGCGCTGGAGGAGGGGGGGAGGTGGGTTTGTCGGACGAACTGCTGTCTGGATTGGTGCCCATGCTGCATGACGCCAATCCAATCAGACTGCCAAGAACCAGCAATGGCCCTGGTTGCTTCATGGGGGCTTCCTCCTTCGATGAGGGATCCAGTCAAGGCAGACGGAAGAACGGCAGAGACCAGACTCCTTCCATGACCGTTCGTCGAAGGAGCGAAGTTGTAAATAAGCTCAATAATTCTTTCTGCCTCATTGAAGCGAGATCAAAAGACGTCTGTCTGTGATGAGGCTCACATAAACTGCACCCTTTGCTGGTATTGGCTGATGAATCGCTACCGGTGGTACCCTGTGATTACAGTGGCCCCGTAGCTCAGGTGGATAGAGCAGCAGTTTCCTAAACTGCGTGTCGGAAGTTCGAATCTTCCCGGGGTCACCAGTGCTTTTCCAGCCTTTTCGCCGACCTCCCAGCCGAGATTTGCACCGTTACTTTTTGACACCATGCTGGATAGCGCTTATAAATATTGATGTCACTGAAACTCATTTCATGACGTCAGAGCCGCCTCTCCGCGAGACGGTATGTTCAACCACGGCAATCGCCGGGATGTTCGGGAAGGCGGTGAAACTCCGCCACTGCCCCGCAACTGTGAGCGCCCCTGCCGCATGGGCCGTCGTATGGCTCAGAGCAGGAGATCGGCCAGCGCTGCTTTGCCAAGGCAAGGCAGCCAATGAACCACTGGAGACAGTCCCGCAGGGTCTGCCTTTGGGAAGGTGGCCGATGAGAATGGCGCAAGTCAGGAGACCGGTCCCGGTCGCACCCAAACCCGCTTGCGTTCCGAGGGGAACGAAGGAGCCAGCATGACAGACTTGCCACGCTTGCGCGCCCGTGCCGCGCGTGTTTCCTTTCTCATTTTTCTTTCTTTTTTTGCCGCCATTGCCTGCCGCGCCGCGTCTATTCGCGGCATCGTGACGGACACCTCCGGGGCGAAGGTGACAGGCGCCACGATCTCCCTCCTGAATCAGAGCGGAGTGGTGGCAACGGCCGTCTCCGGGCCGGACGGAAGCTACCAGGTTACGACCGGCGTCGAAAGCCGCTTCTATCTTGTCGTATCCGCCAGGACGTTCCGCCAGATGGCAACGCCGGGGTTCTACGCCGGCCGCTTTGACAGCGTAGAGCGCAACCTGGTTCTGGAGCCGGAATGGGCGCGCGAGTCCATTGTGGTGACCGCGACCGGAACCCCCACGCCGCAGTCGCAAACGAGCGCGGCGACCAGTGTGCTGCAGCCGCTGGATCTGGCGCAGCGCAATGACCTGGTGAGTGCTTTGCGGCTGATGCCCGGAACATTTGTAGCGCAGACTGGCCAGCGCGGCGCACAAAGTTCTCTGTTCATTCGCGGCGGTGACTCAGACTCCAACATGATTTTGATGGACGGCATAAGCGTGGGCGACCTGGGCGGAAGATTCGACTTCGGGCCGCTTTCAACGACCGCCGTCGAGAGCGCGGAGGTCTATCGCGGGCCCAACTCCAGCCTCTACGGAGCCGACGCGGCCAGCGGTGTTGTCAGCCTGACCACGCCACACGGCACCACCAGTTTCCCGTCCTTCCTGTTCCACGGAGATGCGGGCAGCTTTGCCTCTTCGCAAGAGGATCTTGAAGTTGCCGGAGCGCACCGCAAGCTCGATTACCTGGGCGCCTTCAGCTGGTACCAGACGGCGAACGACTTGCCCAACGACGAGTTTCACGTGGCCACCGCCGCGGGCAACTTTGGCTGGCAGCCCAGCGGACGCACGCAGGTACGGGGTACGGTGCACTACGGCGTAGCCGGAACGGGCGTTCCCAACGCGTGGCAGTTCTACCATGTGGCCGACAACGCTACGCAGAAGGATCAGGATCTGTATCTCAGCTCATCCATTGACAACCAGACCACGGCGGACTTCCACAACACAGTGCGCTACGGCCTGGCTCGCAAGCGCGAGCAGTACAATCTGTGGTCGCAGAGCGGCTCCGGCACGTTTGATGCCTACGGCGACAGCTATGGCAATGTGGTCACGATTACCGGCGCAAACGGCTACTCGGTCACCGGCCAGGCGCTGCTGGATTACGCCGGGACCTACCCGCAGGGGCATCAGCTCGTTTCAAACCGGGATGAGCTGGTCTATCAGGGCGACTACGACTTTACGCCGCACCTGGTGGGCATGATCGGCTTCCAGTATGAGGACGAACGCGGCGCAGAGCCGGGCAGCTCGTACTACACACCCGTAGAGCGCACCAACTACGACTATCGTGCGTCCGTGCATGGCGACTTCAAGAACCGCTTCTTCTATACGCTGGGCGGCGACCTGGAACACTATTCCTTGTTTGGCACGCAAACCTCGCCGCGGGCCGGCTTCTCCGCTTACCTGCTGCGGCCGCGCGAGGGCATCTTCAGCGGTACGCGCCTGCTGTTCAACTTTGGCGATGCAGTGCGCGAGCCCTCACTGACCGACCAGTTCTACTCGCTCTACAACTTTCTTGCGAGCAACGGCGGTCAATCCACCATTCAGCAACTGCACATTACGCCGCTGGCTGCCCCTACCACTCGCACGTATGAGGGTGGCGTGGAGCAGGCATTCTTCAGCAAGCGCCTCGTTTTCCGTACCAGCTTTTTCCATAACGAGTTTGGGCGGCAGATCGAGTACGTGGGTTTGAACCTCATCCCCCAACTGCTGCCGAATCTGACGCAGGAGCAGCAGAATCAACTTGAGCAGTTCCTGCAGGCCAACGGAGCTTACGAGCAGAGCCTGAACACGGAGGCATATCGCGCCCTCGGCGTGGAAACGACCGTGGAGGGCGGCATCCGAAGCAGCATCTTTCTGCGCGGCGGATACACCTACCTCGACGCTGTCGTGCAGCGCTCCTTCTCCAATGACGACGTAGCTCTGCTGGGGCCGGTGCCCACCTCCAACGGAATCCCGGTGGGTGTGTACTCGCCGCTCCAGGGCGCGCGCCCGTTCCGTCGCCCGCCGCATACGGGCTTCTTTACGGCCAGCTATTCGCACAGCAGGCTGACAGCCCTGTTCACGGCGGCCTTCGCCAGCCGGTCAGACGACTCAGACTTTCTCGGTGGCTCGGATATCAACTTCGGAAACAGCCTGCTGCTGCCCAATCGCAATCTCGACTACGGCTACGCCAAGCTGGATGCTGGTGGCAACTTCCAGCTACTTTCGTGGATAAGCGTCTACGGCCAGTTGGACAACCTGACCAATAATCAGCACATTGCGCCCATCGGTTATGTCAACCTGCCCGTGGGCGTACGTACCGGTTTGCGTTTGCAATGGGGCAAGGGAAGCGGGCGCTGAGTGGAGGCACATCTCCTGCTCCGGGCACCATCCTAATTCCATTATTTGAGATGCATTGCTGCGCGACAGGCGGAATCCAGACGGAATTCCGCCTGTCGCGCGAATATTTTGATTTCAGGGCCAAATGCCGCGCCAATTCGCGGAGGCCCGCCTCCCGCTGCGACCGCGGCGTCGGAATTCCGCCCTCCTTTTCCACAATTAAGTTTTTGTAAACCGATTCGGAAATTGAATTTCCCTCTTGGAAAGAGGGACGTCGCTGTCACACACTATTCTTGTCTTACGTTATCCCCCTTTAGACAGTCCTCATGCAGTACAGGTCAAGCTAGGTATCTGAAGCCGAGGCAGCACGACCGCCTATTTCCATTTTCTGCAACTCAAAAACAATGCACTCAAAGCGAAGAAACTGCGAGGAGACCAATGCATCGAGTTTCATGGAGGCGCTTTACTGGGTGCGGCCTGATGTTTCTGGCTGCGCTCTTTTGTTGTATTCCGAGTTCCGCACAACAGACCCTGGGTTCCATCAACGGCACCGTGCTGGACACAACAGGAGCAGCGATTCCCGGGGCTACGGTTACCGTAACCAATTCCGCAATCAACGTAACGCGAAGCACCACTTCCCAGGAGACGGGCTTCTTCCAGATATTCAATCTGCCCATCGGTACTTACGTGGTGACCGTCACCCACGGTGGATTCGACACGACCCAGCTGCGCAGCATTCCGGTACAGGAAGCGCGTGCAACCACGGTGAATGCGACTCTGAGGATTGGCCATGTGTCGCAGTCGATTGAGGTGACCTCGACCCCGCTGCTGAACGCGACCGACACCACCAACGGCTACACGCTCGACACCGCGCAGATTGACATTACGCCGCTGGCCACCGGCAGCTTCACGCAGTTGGCCGTGCTGTCGCCCGGCGTGAATGCCGAACTGCTCTCCAATCTGGACTCCAACGCGGGACTCGGCAACCAGCCCATCTGGGCAAACGGCCAGCGCGATACGTCGAACACGTTCCAGGTGAATGGCGTGGACTCGACGAACCTGTTCAACGGTAAGAGTTCCAGCGGATCAACCTCGCAGCGTTACAACTTCAACATCGGCAGCTATGCCACCGTGGGCGGCTCGTTCTCCGTGGGAACCTCGGTCTACGGATCGAACGGCAACAGCCTGCCCTCGCCTCCGCCGGAGTTCATGCAGGAACTGCGCGTGAACGCTTCCATGTATGACGCGCAACAGGGAGCCACGAGCGGCGCGCAGATTGACGTAAACACCGCCACCGGAACCAACAACTGGCACGGTCAGGTTTACGGCTCATTTGCCAATAATGCGC
>JAJXXG010000860.1 GCA_021781255.1 Acidobacteriota bacterium | reverse complement strand
GCGGTTTGGGCCGCAGATTGGCGCCAGGGAGCTGAACCGGGTCACGCTGTTCAACGGACATTCCATTGGAATTCAGCTTGCGGTCTTGTGCGGGTTTATTTTTGCGCTGATCGTCACGAGCAATCGTCTGCATCTTTACTCGCCGGCGCGCCTGCAGAGTTTCCTGCACGAGCAGCGGTTGAGCGTTCAGGCGTGCTTTACGGCCGGAGTACTGCTGGTGGGCGCGCTTTACGTGGTTGATGGCGCGGCAGTGCCCCGCGGCGCAGTTCTGATGATGCTTGCGCTTTCCACGGCGGGATTGAGCCTGCGCCGGATTTTCTATCGCATCCTGCTCTATCGCCGGTTTGATCGCGGCATCGATACAAGGAACGTTCTTATCGTGGGAACCGGACCGGAGGCGCACGCTTTGCGACGGTATCTGGAGAGCGTGCGGCATCTTGGATACCAGTTCAAAGGCTTCGTCGGGCTCACGGAAGCGGAACTCAGTCAAGCCACCGCTACCCGTGAAGTCGTGGGCTCGCTCGATACGCTCTTCCAGCAAGCCCGCAAGCAGTTTGTGGATGAAATCTTCATTACGGCGCCCTGCGACCGGATAGCCGTGGAGGACGTGCTGGAGCAGGCTCGTGCCTTGTGCGTGGACCTGCGCGTGGTCCCGGAACTGTTTGGCGGCATGGCGTGGAATGGCCCCATCGAACACATCGGGCAGTTCGCGACGATTCCGCTGCATAGCGGGCGCGTTCCTGAGGTGAACCGGGTGGTCAAACGCCTGTTTGACGTCACCTTTTCTGCGTTTGTGCTGGCTCTGCTTGCGCCGTTCTTCGTGCTTGTTGCGATGGTGATCAAGCTGGACAGCGATGGCCCCGTTTTCTATTCCGCGGATCGCATTGGCAAGAAGGGCCGTGTCTTCCGCTGCTTCAAGTTTCGCACCATGGTGGATGACGCAGAGATTCGGCGCGCGGACATTCTGCACCTGAATGAGCGCGACGGCGTCCTGTTCAAGGTCAGCAACGATCCGCGCATCACGAGGGCCGGGCGCCTGTTGCGCAAGTACTCGCTGGACGAACTGCCCCAGTTTTTCAACGTGCTGCGCGGCGACATGAGCGTGGTGGGCCCGCGTCCACCAGTCGCCAGCGAGGTGAAGGAGTACACACTGGGACACCTGCGCCGCCTCGATGTGACCCCTGGCATCACGGGCCTCTGGCAGGTGCAGGCACGGCGGGACCCCTCGTTTGACAGCTACGTCTCGCTCGATATGACGTACATCGAAAGCTGGAGCATGTGGCTGGATTTCAAGATTATCGTGCGCACGATCGGCGTGGTG
This sequence comes from Acidobacteriota bacterium, assembly GCA_021781255.1. Next base: position 5,764 of record JAJXXG010000860.1, on the reverse strand, counting down.
CTTGCCGGAACCGGCACGTAGGAAGTCTCTGAACCGAAGCCGCCGCATCCGCCGTTGGGATTTAGACTGGGGGAGTGAAGATCGCGCTGGCCCAGATCAATCCCACCGTCGGGGACTTTACCGGGAACCTTGAAAAAATCGTCGCGGCGAGCGGCCGGGCTTCCGCATTGGGAGCGCGGCTCACCGTGTTTTCCGAACTGGCTCTTTGCGGATATCCGCCGGCCGATTTTCTTGAGAAGCCCGCGTTTCTGTCTCGCTGCCGCACGGCGGTGGAGGAGCTGGCAGCTGCAACGCGCGAGCTTTCAACGGCGGTTCTGGCCGGTGTGGCGCTGCCCGCGCCCGCGGAGGCGGGCAAGCCGGCGGTGAACGCAGCCGTTCTGCTGGACCGCGGCCAGCTGCTGCTCGAACAGCACAAGCGGCTTCTGCCTTTTTACGATGTCTTTGACGAGCAGCGGTATTTCTCTCCGTCGCGGCCGCAGCAGGTGGTGGAGTTGGACGGCGTGCGGCTGGCCATCACCATCTGCGAAGACGCATGGAATGACAAGAACTTCTGGCAGCGCCGTCTTTACTCCGTGGATCCGATGGAAGAACTGATGCGCCAGCATCCGTCGGTCCACATCAATCTGTCGTCGTCTCCGTTCTGGCACTCGAAACCGGAGACACGGCGCAGGATGCTGGCGGCCATCGCGCTGCGCGATGGCATTCCTGTATTCATGTGCAACCAGGTGGGCGGCAACGACAGCCTTGTGTTTGACGGCTCATCGCTGGCCCTGAATGCGCGCGGAGAACTGATTGCCCAGGCCGCTTCCTTTGAAGAGGACCTGGTGGTGGCCGATGCCTTGAGCGCGCCGCCGATTGCGGAGCCGCAGGCCGATGACACGGAGGCAGCGTATCGCGCTCTGGTGCTGGGCACGCGCGACTACGTGCGCAAATGCGGATTCCGCAAGGTACTTGTTGCGCTGAGCGGCGGCATCGATTCGGCGCTTGTGGCCGCCATCGCGACTGAGGCTCTGGGTGCGGAAAACGTGATTGGCGTCGGCATGCCCAGCCCTTATTCATCTGCCGGCTCCATTGACGACAGCCGCAAACTGGCAGCGAACCTGGGAATCCGCTTTGAGGTGATTGGCATCAGCGGGCTGTTTCAGGAGTTTACCCGCGCGCTTGATCCGCTGTTTGCCGGTTTGAAGCCGGATACGACGGAAGAAAATATCCAGTCGCGCATTCGCGGGACGCTGCTGATGGCGCTCTCAAACAAGTTTTCCGCGCTGGTGCTGACCACGGGAAACAAGTCGGAAATGGCCGTGGGCTACTGCACGCTCTACGGCGACATGGTGGGCGCGCTGGCTGTGATCGGCGATCTGGTGAAGACGCGCGTTTATGCTGTGTGCCGCTGGATTAATCGAGAGAGGGGAGTGATTCCGCCGGCCATTCTTGAAAAGCCGCCTTCGGCTGAGCTGCGGCCCGGTCAGAAGGATACGGATTCGCTGCCGCCGTACGATCTGCTGGACCCCATTATCGAGGCCTACGTGGAGCGGTATGAGACCCCGGAACAGATCGCGCAGACGCATGGTTTTCCGCTGGAGCTCGTCAGGCAGGTGGTGCGGCTTGTGGAGCGTTCGGAATATAAGCGGCAGCAAGCCGCGCCAGTTTTGAAGGTTACGTCCAAGTCGTTTGGCACGGGCCGCCGATTTCCCATTGCCGTGAAGGTTCAGGTATAAGCTAGTAGGTGGGAGCACTTCCCGCCGTTGGAGGAGATTCAGCTTGATTCGTCCGCATACCCGCCTTGCCAGCGCCGTTGCGCTGGTGGTACTGTCCCTGCCCATGTTGAAGGCCGCCGCACAGCAACAGGTGCCGGCTGTGCCCGCCGCGCCCAGTGCGTCTGGCGCGTCTGTGCCGTCGGCTCCGGCCGCTGCGCCCACAGTGGTGTTTCCCAAGACCGACCCACAGTTCTTTACCGCTACGGCGCCCACCAGGGAAGTTTTGGACGCCTTTTTCCAGGCAACGTGGGGCTATGATCCGAACCGCGTGTGGCAGATCCAGGCGATTCTGAAGACGCAGGTTGAGGGCATCAGCAAAGTGGTGCTGCTGGTGGGCGACAAGAGCGGCAAGCAGAAACTCTCTGCCGTGCAGTTTTTCGCCCTGCCGGACGGCAAGCACATTATCGCCGGCGACGAGATTCTTCCTTTTGGCGAGCATCCTTACGCGGACAATCGCGCGCAGCTAGAGCAGAAGGCGGACGGCCCCTATCGCGGACCCGCGACGAAGGAACTTGAGTTGGTGGAGTTTGCCGACTTCCAGTGCCCGCATTGCAAAGAGGTGCAAGCCAGCATGGACCGGCTCGCGGTAGACTTCCCGAAGGCGCACATCGTCTTCCAGAACTTTCCGCTGGTGCGCATCCATCCTTCCGCGCTCAAGGCGGCGGAGTATGGCGTGTGCGTGACCAAGCTGGGCGGAAGCAACGCGTTCTTCCAGTTTGCTTCGGCGGTGTTTGACGGCCAGGATGGCCTCACAACCCCCGACGGCGCGACGCTCACGCTGAACAGCGCGGTTACGAAGGCGGGACTTGATCCGGTCAAGGTGCAGGCTTGCTCAACGACACCGGAGACGGGTTCAATCATTGAAGCGTCGGTGAAGCTGGCGCAGGATCTGAACATCGCGGAGACGCCTACGCTGATGGTCAACGGCCGCCTGGTGCCCATCGGCGGGCTGCCCTATGACACGCTGAAGCAGATCGTTGCATACCAGGCCAAGATGGATGGCGTAACCGAGTAAGACGCCCGAATTCAAAGCAGACAAACTCGAGCCCTCGCGCATGACACGACACCCGGCAACGGGTGCGGCCATGAGCGAGGGCCTGATTGCTTTCAGGGCGGGGAATCGGAAGGTTCTTTGAACCGGCTCTACCGCGTGGGCGATCCGCTCTCCAGGCGAATCATGGGAGAGTGGCCTGCCGATTGGGGTCCGCGAATCACGTGCGGCGTCATGATGATGACGAGCGTGGCGTAGTTCTGTTGCAGGTCTTTGCCTGTGATGTTGTTCAGGCCGGGGATTTCGGTGATGCCGGGCATGCCGCTGAGGGCCTGGCTCTCCTGCTTGTCCAATTCGCTGACCACGACCACTCCCGCGCCTTCCTTGAGGGTGATGACGCCGGAAAAATTGCGATTGCTGAGGATTGGAATTCCATTGAGCGCGGTGCCGGCGAGAGCGGTGATTTTGAGATCGAGAGACAGGGCCACATCGCCGTTTCGCATCACCTTTGGAGTGGTCTTGAGGGTCATGCCAAGGTCCTGGTAGTCAATTTGCGGAATGGTGGCTGCCGCCCCGGCGAACGATGTGAGCAGTGAGGATAGACTGCCTGAAGCTCCTGCGCTGGTAAGTCCGGGAATGTTGATGCCGCTGGTATTCATCCCGGAATAGGACGAGGTCATAATGGGGTAGCGCATGCCGTTGCGCAGTGTTCCTTCTTCGCCATCGCCGAGCCTGACCTGAATCTGGTCGAGGGTGCGCGTTGCGGAGGAGTTCAGGCTCAGGTTGAGTGTGGTAGGGCCGGGCGAAAGGCCTGACAGGGTAAGACCTCCGCCAAAGAGCGCGATGCCATTGGAGAAGATGGAACTGGAAACCTGGCCGGATGCCAGCAGGATGCCCAGAATTGCCAGTGTATCTCCGGGAGAGGCCAGCCCCGATGCGATGATCTGCTGCACCAGGGCCTGATTGGCGTTGAGAATCGCCTGCTCCTCGGCATAGACGTTGAAGGCAGTAATCTGCTGCGGGAACTGCACGCCGGTGTTCTGTTCGCTGGTATGCGCAAGCTGAATCATGCGCACTTCCAGCAGGACCTGGCTTTGCCCGTCGAGGAGATTGCGGAGGGTGGAGTTGAAGGCGCCGAGCGAGCTTGCCGGAGCGCGGATGGTCATGGTTCCAAGATTCTGCGTTGACACCGCCTGCTGCGCGTTGAACACATTCTTGGCCAGGTTGCTGACGATGGTTATTTCCGCCGGCGTCAAACCCTGCAGGTAGACGGTCTCCATCGCCATCCGCTCGAATTCCCTGCGATTTGGCGCAGTATCCCTTGCGACGAGCACGCGGTGCGCATCTAGCGGAATCCAGAACGAATCGGTGACCATGCCCAATACGCGCACGGCCTGCTGGAATGTGACATCATCAAGGTCCAGCTTCACCGGCACCGCTGGAACGCTCTGGTCGAGGGTGGCCTGAATGCCAAAGGCGGTGAAGACCTTCTGGATCAACTGCCGCCTGTCTGACTTGAGATGAAAGCTTTGGAGCCCGGCAGCCGGCTCAAGCGCCGGCGCTTCTCCCGCTTCTCCGGCGGGCTCTTCATAGAGCGCTTTGGTTTGCGAGGCCACCGCATCGCTGGAGAGGCTGCGCAGGTGTTCGGCCACCTGCGCGTTGCCTGGATCAAGCTGCTGTGCCTGCTCGAGGGCGGCAAGCGCGGCCCCGGAGTCGTTGCGCGTACTTGCCCTTGCGGCTGCCTGAATCAGCGCCGTGACCTGATGACTGCGCGCCAGCTTTGCCGCCACGGCATAGTTGGCATTGCCGGGGTCCAGCGCTGCCGCCTGCTCGAAGTTCCGCATCGCCGCGTCGAACTGCTCCTGATCAAACAGCTTGCTGGCCTGAAGGAACAGCTTTGCCGCGCGCCTTCGGTTTTTGCTGCTGACAGGCTTGCTTGGAGCGGCGGATTGCGCCTGCGCAGCGGCGGGCTGCGCGCTTGTGCCTGCCTGGGCGGCAGTCTGCGCGCCGGGCTGTGCAGGCGTCTGCGGCGCAGCCTGCTGAGCTGGCGCCGCGCCAGCCGTGGCCGCCAGAAGCATGGCAGCCAGCCATGCGCTCGATTGTACGCGTGGGCGGCTCATGTCGTGGTCCGTGTGGCCGCCAGCAGGTCGGCCAGCGAAGTGGCGCAGACCTCGGGCCGGTGTTCCAGCAGCGCGTCAAAGTCGAAGTGGCCGGTGGCCACGGCAATCACAGGCAGGTGGTTGGCGCGCGCAGCGGCAATGTCCCGCGGCGTATCGCCCACCACGCAGACGCGGGCCGCGGGTCCGGCCAGGTCGCGTGCCTTGCGCGCGGCGTTGCCGATCAGCTCGGCGCGGACAGGGAAGCGGTCGCTGAAGCCGCCAAAACGGAACCACTTGCGCAGCCCCGCCTGCTCAATCTTGATCCAGCCGATCTGTTCCAGGTTGCCGGTGGCCACGCCCAGCAGGGCTTCCCGCCCGGCCAGGTGGCCGAGGGCGTCCTGCACGCCGGGCATCAGCATAGGCTGCAATTGATGTCGCCGTTCAGCCACGTGATTGCACATGGCCGCAAGGATCGCCTCAGTGTGCGAGTCGAGGACCTCGGCGGGGATGCCGGCGCGGTCACAGGCCTCCCGCAGAATCGCGGTATCCGTGCTGCCGTGGATGGTTACGCCATCCAACGAAACCTCAATGCCTGTGACCTGCCGCACGCTGCTGGCCACGGAATCAAAGTGCACACGATCGCGGCTGCGCAGGAGGGTGCCGTCGATATCGAAGAGGTAGGCATCCTGCCCATCCCAGGCGAACCCCGGTTCGATGGCAATGCGCGCTTTGTTTTCCTGCTGGAATGTCTGCATGCTTTGGGGAGACTTGTCAGCCCTGGCGGAAGCCCTGGCGAACCGCTCCGTATACAGGACGTTCGCTGCGCGGCGGACGCTTGAGGCCGGTCCGCACTTCGGCAAGGCTCAGGCCGAGCTCGGCCATGGTGCGGCTGAGCGTATTGCGGTGAATCCCAAGCT